>JADGRN010000038.1 GCA_017880825.1 Methylophilaceae bacterium
GGTTTCAGCGGTTATGATTTTTTCATTTAGCTGAATTTAGCAGGATTAAGATGGTATTCACTGCCACGAATTTTGATTGACAAATGAAGTGCCTTTGAAAGATTTTTTGACCAAAAGTGGTAAGCTTTGCAAGCTGGTTTACTATTAGTCCGCGGATTCAATTTCGAAGTGCAACACTCAATGGTGGCTTGGTGTAGCGCACCGTCTTGCCGAAGAATACCTCAAATGGGGGGGGCTTAAACCCTTCCTAGATGTGCGATCGTCGTTTGTAGGTCGATCTGTGCGGTCGATTTTTCTCAAAAGCTTCCAAGAAAAAATCCTACGACGTTTTTACACAGCCTCGGTCTATTGTGTTGAAAAACTCTTTTACTGGGGCGGACGGAAGACTGTCTTGAAAACCCGACCTCGCACAACGCTCCACTATTGACGATCAGCTAACGGCTAATGATTTGATGACCCCCAGAATCATGCCGGAACTGGTGCTGGAAGAGTTTTTCAACACAATAGGCCTATGCAGACCGTCAAGAACACCTGAGACCGGTCGGTTGTCAGCCACAAACAGCCGCATGACTTTCACTATTTCAGTGAAGAAACCATCCAACAATGTTAGAGTTGTTCCAAACCGATTGCAGACACTCGCAGTCCGCACTTGGCAGATGCACTGTCCTTTAACACTGCGGTAACCCAATGAAAGCCTTTATCATGGAAGGGGAGAGAATATGAGCGATGTAATAACCCTGTTGCGGTTGATGGCGGACGGAGGGGCGTCCGATCTGTTTTTGTCGGCCCACACACGGCCTCATATTAAGGTCGAGGGCATGACGCGCCCGGTTGACATGCCTGCGCTCAATTCAGGTGACACGAAGGAGCGGGCTTACGCTTTCATGACCGAACGTCAACGCAAGGATTTCGAGGAGACCAAGGAATCCAATTTTGCGCTGCAGGTCGAGGGTATTGGCCGTTTCCGCCTGAACGTATACTACCAGCGGGGCGAAGTGTCGGTGGCTGTGCGTCATATCAAATCGACCATCCCGAGTTTTGAAGAGCTTGGCTTGCCGCCGCAGGTGCGGGAGCTCTCCTTGCTCAAGCGAGGGCTGGTGCTGATGGTGGGCGCAGCCGGGTCCGGGAAAAGCACAACCTTGGCCGCAATGATTGATTACCGTGCCAAACTTATGGACGGGCATATCATTACCATCGAGGATCCGATCGAATACCTTTTCTCGAATGGCCAGTCAGTTGTTGAGCAACGTGAAGTCGGGATTGACACCAACACGTTCGGTGATGCTCTGCGCAACGCGATGCGTGAAGCCCCTGACGTGATTGTCATTGGCGAGATTCGCGACCGGGAGACCGCCCAGCATGCGATCATGTATGCGGAAGCAGGTGTGTTATGTATCTCCACCATGCATAGCAACAACGCGAACCAGGCGATTGACCGTATTATCAATTTTTTCCCCCATGATGCTCGTCAGCAGGTATTGCTCGATTTGTCTCTGAATCTGAAGGGTGTGGTTGCGCAGCGCTTGTTACCTGATATTAACGGCAAGCAGGCTCTGGCAACCGGGATCCTTCTGCAATCGGCTTATGTTTCTGATTTGATCCAGAAAGGGAAGATTGACGTTTTGAGTGACGCGATCAAGAAGGGTACCGATGTTGGCATGCAGGTTTTTGACGACAGCTTGTTCAGGCTTTATAAAGATGGACGGGTTAGCCTCGAAGAAGCGCTACGCAACGCGGACTCGCATACTGACCTGGCTTTGCGGATCAAACTGGCCTAAGTTCCAGCTACGCATAACAGAGGTGGCCCCGAAAATTCGGACAGACCAGAGCAGCCAGTTCAGCAGTACCGAGTTTACCGGTTTACTCAAGCGTAACGGCATCGCCATCAGCATGGATGGCCGTGGCTGCTGGTGTGACAATGTGTTTGTCGAGCGGTTGTGGCGGAGCGTCAATACGAAGAGGTCTACCTCTATGCCTACGGCAGCGCGAGCGCGGTGCGACAGGGGGGTGGCTCGATACTATGCGTTCTACAATCAGAAGAGGCCGCACACGGCGCTTGACCGGCTAACCCCGGATGAGTTCTACTTTAACAACCTGCCGGCACTACCCAAGGCAGCGTAGGCAGAATCGCAAGGCGCTACACTTAACTCTTGCTGAAAATTGTCCAAACAAACGGGACCACCTCTATATTCAATGCATTTGCTGGATCAATATTCGGTGCAAATTAACACCTAGTCTCATATTTTGAATAGCCAACCATCTAAAATTTTGTTTTACATAATTACATTTAGAAATATTTCGAGAGTCGGCATTTGACCGGTAAGTTGGTGCGTCAGAACAAAATCAGCCAAGCGATTATTCAAACCACAGGAATTGGTCGTTCTTTATAACCTTCTATACCAACAAGCAAAACAACGGCATAATTTACCAACTTCCCAAGCCCTTACTAGGTGTCACTATGTCCGAACTTACACCGGAATTTAGACAAATACGTGCTTCAGCAAAACTAGACGATTTTTTCAGTAGTGTTGAGCCTGAGTTGAAAGCATATGTTGAGTCTTTGCCGCAACGGATTTCAAAAATGAATGCGCGAAGCTCCATCAAGCTAAAGGTAGTTCTGGACACGGTGGACCGCCTGTATGACCATGCTGCCAATTTTGCCGCATGTAAGAAAGGATGCAGCCATTGCTGCCATGTATCCGTCCCCATTACCGATTATGAAGCCCGATACATCGGAGAAAATATCAATACTGCCCCTGTCTTGCTGAAGCACAGCATCAGACATGACCTCAGCGAGTTCTCCGATAAAACGCCTTGTCCATTTCTTAAGGACAATGCCTGTTCCATATATGAATTCCGCCCAATGACTTGCCGTATCCATGTCAACTTTGATATCGACAACTACTGGTGTCTTTATGAAAACTGGAACAAGCCCGACGCCATTATCCCAAGGCCGACGATCCATGCGCTTTCGGCCGCCTATCACCAACTGGCAGGCAAGCTAAAACCTATTGTGGCGGATATCCGGGACTTTTTTCCTAATGGAAAGTTAGTCTCTGATTAAAACATTCAATGAAGAATTTTCATGAAATATTATTGAACTGGAACAAGTCACTATTGATGCTGCGTAACATATCTGCCGAGCATTGCTGAGATTCTTGTTGATATGCGGCGCATTCTGTTGTTTCTGACGATATTTCTCATTGTAAAACTTGCTGCCGCCAGTCAGCGGGATTATCCGTTTAAAGTGCACTCTCATGCGGTGCCGGGAGGGCAAGTACTGATGGCTGAGAACAAAGGCCCGGCACCGATTCTGGCAACTGTTAGACTGCTTAATCCTGTCAATTTCGCAGTCGATCAGTCATCGCCTATAACGCTGGTTGTTAAGCCGAACGAATACATACAGATTACAACCATGCATATCATGAATCCAGTCCAGGGGTATCGTGTCGCTACCTCTTACAAATTTTCGATCGGTGACCCGGATGTAGCTCATGATCCCAATGCAATGTATCAGTTGCCATTTCTGGATGGACAGACAACAACGATTGGGCAGGCTTGGGGTGGGAAAATCACGAGACATACCACGCCTGATTCTCGCTACGCGGTCGACTTTATCGTTCCGATCGGCGCTCCTGTGCTGGCGGCTAGAAAAGGTCGGGTGGTGGACGTAGATCAAGGTTTTATTGAGGGCGGTCCGAATCCTTTACTCGAAGCCAACCATGTGCTGATCCTGCATGAAGATGGGACATTGGGACTATATTCCCATCTGGACACCAACCGCATAACGGTAACCTTCGGGCAATCGGTAGAAGCTGGAACGCTCATCGGATATTCGGGGAATACTGGATATTCAACAGGACCACATTTACATTTTTCTGTGATGGCCAACACCCGGTCGGCCGATGGGACTGCAAAATATGTATCTATCCCGGTTAAGTTCGTAAATTACTCTCCAGTGCAGGAGCTTCAGTTATTTCAAGGCGATAAGTTGGTGGTTAGCCATAACGGGCCGCCACCTAAAGGGTTACCCGTCTACACTGGACGCCACCTGCCCGTGTTGCAACCGACCCAGGTGTTATCACCAGCCATGCCATAGAGAATTGTCAGGAGAGATTCAAAAAAACATTGCGTGCACTCTCGGCGCGTTAATAGCACTAAAAGTGACTTAAGGAGAAGAATTATGGCGATGTGCTCATCATGCGAAAAATTGATTAACGCATTTCAGGAAACTCCGCCGCATAAAGCTTTGAAATTGATTGTAGCCGAGCAGAATAAAATGGGTGAGATGGGGTTTGAGGTCATTGAGCATTATGTGTGCCCAGACTGCGGAAAAAAGTGGATAAGAGACCGAGATCGAAAGGACGAGCATGGAATGCACGCTGTATGGGAGCTGAAAACGGATATATGAAGCTTACTTCATAGGAAAATCAACTTTCGATGCGGATGCTCAGATCCCACCATACCATTCGTAGCCGTTATCTTCCCAATAGCCACCTTTGCCGCCACGAATGCCGTCAAAGCTTTCAAACAGCTCAATTTTCATCAAATACTTGGCGTGTTTGTAGCCCAACTGACGCTCAATCCGCAGTCGAAGCGGGGCGCCGTTGGACACCGGCAATGGTTTGCCATTGAGGTCATAAGCCAGAATGGTTTGGATATGGTAGGCGTCGTCCATATCCATACTTTCGTAGTAGGTTGAGTCAGGCTTAGCCGCAACTACAGCGTCGGTTTTTTCCTTGTTCTCATCAGGACTGGCTTCATCCTCGTCATCATCCATAGCGTCAGCACAGCGAAATACGACATATTGGGCGTTAGGCAGCGGTTTGACCTGATCCAGAATGTGATGCAGTGGCACCCCTGTCCATTTCGCGATGGCGCTCCAACCCTCCACGCAGTCATGGCGGGTAATCTGGGTACGTGATGGCATGACACGCAAATCGGCCAGAGAAAGGGCTAGAGGGGTCTCCACCAAGCCGCCGACCTCCAGCTTCCAATTGGCAAAATTGCTGTTAACCATACCCTCGTACAGTTTGCCTACTGGCATCAAAGTGCCGTTGCTTCTGAAACTCGGCGCAATATCAGCTTCTATAAACTCTTGAGCCATAGCCTTGCGCCCTGCAAAAAGTTTGTGCGCGCCACGATTAAGATATTGCGTGCTTTGTAATACGTCTACAAACGCCTTGCTGTTCGATAACCGGTCGCAGGCACTAAGAGCGGCGGCGCCGAATGCAGCAAAAACGGCGCGCAGGAAGTGGCGACGCGGCGCGTTGTTTTGTTCGATAGGCTTCATGGTGTTTCCCCTTGCTTTGCGGGCACTTTATCCTGCGGCACGCGGTAATATCCCGTCACCATGGAGCGCATGTGGTTCCATAGTCCACTTACGATCACTTCAAACACGTGTATTGCCACAAATACCAATAGGCCCCATAGCCGCCAGGAAATGCAGCGTGCGTGCGGCTTGCCGACCACCAAGTAAATCAACCCAGCCAGTCCAAACCACGTCGAGCCGAGGCGACAAAGCCCAACCGGCAATCACTACCAGCGGTAGCAGACCGAAAATCACGGCCAGATAGGCCAAATTCTGCAGCACGTTGTAGCGCTTGGCGGCCTCACCAGTGGGGTGTTTGAATTTGATGTGGTCGACGATGGAACTGCCGATATTGCGTAGTTCCAGCATTTTAGGAATCATGTCACGCCGCAGATGACCGCTGGAAATAGCATAAGCAATATAAGCCACGCCATTCAACACAAAAAGCCAGGCAAAAAAAGAAATGCCAGTGGCGTGCCATGGCCAGCCATTGCGAGCTGGGGATGGTTGCCCAAGAGGGAAATCCGCGCGTCGTGAGAGAGGGATCATCAGCCCCGCGCGAGAGGTCCAATACGCCATCAGTGTCAAACTCATAGCCTAATATCCTGGTCACCCCACGATATTCGTTTTTGGATACTTGTTTGGTAGTGATAGAGAATAGCGGTGTGGCGAAGTGCGAATCTTTTCCCCAGTAAAGGTGAGGATGCGCATTAAAAATATTCAACCCACTCATCAGCAGGATACACAGACAGATAACGTTGATCCAATGCATAAGGCGCACTGGCAACCGGTGACGATAGAACAGCGGGGCAACAGTTTGCTGGGCCTGTATGATAAAGCTCCTGCCTATTCACAATCAATGCATTCTCAATATTGTCAATATCTCACCGATACCTATTTGATGCAAACCATCAACCCGATTAGAGTAAAGGCTTCCTACATTAATAATCATAAAAATCCATGAGTGACTCACCATCCAGCATTGGGGATGCAGCACAATCAGCTCAATCAGTCACGTTAAAGCAAGCCATGTGGTATTGGCTGAAGCTGGGGTTTATCAGCTTTGGCGGCCCGGCAGGGCAGATAGCCATCATGCATCATGACTTGGTAGACAAAAAACGCTGGATTTCGGAGCAGCGTTTTTTGCATGCACTCAACTATTGCATGCTGCTGCCGGGCCCAGAGGCGCAGCAACTTGCTACTTATATCGGCTGGCTGATGCACCGGACTTGGGGAGGTGTCATCGCTGGTGGCTTGTTTGTTCTACCTTCGCTTTTTATCCTGATTGGCCTTAGCTGGATATACATGGCCTACGGCAACTTGCCACAAATAGCCGGGGTGTTATATGGCATCAAGCCCGCAGTGGTGGCAATTGTGGTCTTTGCGGCTTATCGCATTGGTTCGCGTGCGCTCAAGAATGCGGTGCTGTGGGGAATTTCAGCCCTGGCTTTTATAGCAATCGCGGTGTTCAACATCCCTTTCCCTTATATCGTACTCGGTGCAGGACTGATTGGTTATCTAGGCAGCCGCATTGCGCCTAGCAAGTTTGTTACCGGAGGTCCGCATCAGTCAAGCAGCAAGCATTTGGCACCTGCCATCATCGATGACGATACGCCAACACCGCTACATGCACGTTTCAGCCCCAGGCACATGGTTCGGTTGATCACAATCGGTTTAATTCTGTGGGCTGGAGTACTTGGTGCTTTGATTGGGTTTTATGGCTGGCAGGGCACGCTGACCCAGATAGGCTGGTTTTTCACCAAGGCGGCATTACTCACTTTTGGTGGTGCCTATGCCGTATTGCCTTATGTCTATCAGGGCGCGGTACAAACCCACGGCTGGCTTTCTCCGGTACAAATGATTGATGGCTTGGCGCTTGGTGAAACCACACCGGGGCCACTGATTATGGTGGTTGCATTCGTTGGATTTGTCGGTGGCTGGAACCATGCACTGGCTAGCGGCGATCATCTATTTCTTGCCGGTGCAGTGGCTGCTTCAGTGGCAACTTTTTTCACCTTCCTGCCATCATTCTTATTCATCTTTATTGGCGGGCCACTAGTCGAAGCTACACAAGGAGAGCTCAAATTTACCGCACCATTGACGGGCATAACAGCGGCCATAGTGGGTGTCATTCTTAATCTGGCGATGTTTTTTGCCTATCACGTGGTTTGGCCTCAGGGCTGGCACGGCTCGGCGGATTGGTACTCTGCGCTTTGCGCTGTGGTGGCCTTGATTGCATTATTCCGTTTCAAGCTTGGCATCATCAAGCTGATCGGGATTTTTGCACTGGCTGGGTTGCTGCACCATCTGATTTTTTGAACCTGTTTTTGCATAATTTTCCACCTTGATATTTTTTATTTTCACTCGCATGGCTTTCGCATATACAATTTCTGAACTTAAAAAGTTTTCAATAAAGGAAGGAATCTGATGAATCCGTTTAAGCTGTTCTGGCTGTTTTTTACACCTACCAAGGCCTGGCAGGAGTTGATGCAAGGTCCGCCATCGCTTCATCAATTGTATTTGTTGCATGTAGTGCCTTTTTCTCTGATTCCGCCAGTGATGATTTATATCGCTGGCAACAGGCACAGCACACTTTTTTTGGACTTGCTACCAGGCAATAAGCTGGTAATAGTCGCGGTGGCGTTTTTTATCGTGCAATTAGTGGCCGTGCCAGTGATGGCAATGATTATCCGGCAGCTGGCAGAAATTATAGAGATACATCCCCCCTATAAGGATGCTTTTATCGTGGCCGCAATAGCACCTACGCCTTTGTGGATGGCGCCTTTATTCCTGATCGTGCCAGACATTTTGGTCAATATTGCGATCACCTCATGGGCCATGATGGCGTCTGCTGGACTCATCTATTACGGTATTCCGGCGGTATTTAAGCTCAAGGAACAGGGTCAAGCTTTATTATTGTTCGGTGGCATTCTGATGGCGGGAGTGATCGCTTGGGGTTTCCTTATGGTCTGCACCCTGATGGTTTGGGGTGCGGTACAAAATCTGCAATTCGCGGCTGGCCAGGTCATACATTAAGGGCAGCCGGAGTAGTCTAAAAGCCACGGAAACGTGGCTTTTTCTATGACTCTTACCGACGACCAGCAATCAATGCCCGGATGATTTGCAAGCGGGCACTGTAGAATGTTGCCATGAATGCTTCTGTTGCACCTTTTGCTGAATTAACCCCGGATATTATTCTTGATGCGCTGGACAGCGTGGGTCTGCGTAGTGATGGTCGTCTGCTTGCACTCAACAGCTATGAAAATCGTGTTTACCAAATCGGCATGGAGCAGGCTACGCCGCTAGTCATCAAGTTTTACCGTCCTGCACGCTGGTCAGATGCAGAAATCCTGGAAGAGCATGCTTTTGTGCAGAGTTTGGCCGAAGCTGAAATCCCAGTGATACCTGCACTATTGCTAGGCGAAAACAAAACACTACATAATTTTAAAGGTTTTCGGTTTTCGGTGTTTCACAAACACGGTGGCCGCGCCCCAGAGTTGGATCAGCCTGGAATCCTGGAGTGGATAGGGCGATTTATCGGACGTATCCATGCAATTGGTGCGCTAGATTCTTATAAGGCTCGCCCCGCACTGGATATTTCCAGTTTTGGAGTGGAACCCAGCGAATATTTGCTGACCCATGGTTTTATTCCAGCAGATATTGAAGACGTATATCGTGGCGTCGTTAAGCAGTCACTGGATGGAGTAGAACGTTGTTTCGAGCGGGCAGGAGACATCGCCATGATACGTTTGCACGGTGATTGTCACTTGGGTAATCTATTATGGACGGATGACGGCCCACACTTTGTGGATTTCGATGACAGCCGCATGGGACCGGCTGTGCAAGATATATGGATGATGCTTTCAGGTGAACGTGCCGATATGCAGAAGCAATTGGCGGATTTACTGGCTGGATATGAGTGTTTTTATGATTTTAATCCGCGAGAATTACATCTCGTTGAGGCACTCCGTACTTTGCGATTGATTCATTATGCCGCGTGGATAGCCCGCAGATGGGATGATCCGGCGTTCCCGATGGCATTTACCTGGTTCAATACGCAACGCTACTGGCAGGATCGAATTCTAGAATTACGCGAACAAATCGCATTAATGGACGAACCGCCGCTGTGGTAAGGAAACTAATGTTGTAGTTGGGTGTTCAAGTATTTAATACGTTAAGGAATTAATTTTGCAATTTTGCAATTACTTGCCGTTAAATAACTGTTATTTTATTTCAGCTTTAACGCGGTTGTTGTGGACTGGAACTTGTTTTTTCCCTGCCGGATAGTAGCCAAAGTAAACCACTGAAACACCTGCAATATCATCACAGCCAGCATCCAGAACTTGGCCGCTGTCCATCAAGATGGATCCAGACTTTGTGTATTGATGGGGTATTCCTATCAGTTTTCCAATCGAGACATTATTTTTGTTCAGCATTGCCACGTGATAGCTCACCCCATCCCAGTCAACGTCTTTCATGCGATTAACGATTTTTACAGATACAGGGCAGTCGCCAGAGGATGGTTGTTTGCTTTTCTCAATTTGAATAGTGGCGAGCGGGCCAGTTTTGCTTACATT
>JADGRN010000184.1 GCA_017880825.1 Methylophilaceae bacterium
CAGATGGTGGATCGTTACGCCAAGCTTGCAACTGAGCATTTAACCGTTGCCGCAACTAGGATCGAGTCTGGACGTAATGGGAAAGTGGTGCAGCTTGTCACGTTACCGTCACGTTTAGAAAATCAAAAGGCCTGTGCCTAAGCACAAGCCTCTGATTTAATTGGTAGGGTGTGCGGGGGTCGAACCCACGACAAACGGATTAAAAGTCCGCTGCTCTACCAGCTGAGCTAACACCCCAAAACTGTACTGCTTGAGAGCGCGCGATTATCCTAGAAAGCGCCTGGCCCGTCAACGACAACACACTAACGCATGCCGGGAAAACGCCCCTGCATGGCGCGCATCATCTTGCCCATGCCGCCTTTGGAAATCATTTTCATCATCTTCTGCACTTCTTCAAACTGTTTCAGCAGTCGGTTCACTTCCTGCACCTGAACCCCTGACCCGGTTGCGATGCGGCGCTTGCGCGTGGCCTTGATCATCTCCGGTTTGCGGCGCTCCAATGGCGTCATCGAGTTGATGATGCCTTCGATGCGGCGTATCGTCTTGTCGCCCGCTTCGCCGCTCATCTGCCCCGCCATGCCCGCCATTTGCGCGGGCATTTTGTCCATCATTGCGCCCATGCCACCCATTTTGCGCATCTGCGACATTTGCGCCTTGAAATCGTCCAGATCAAAGCCTTTGCCGGATTTGACTTTATCGGCCAGCTTCTTCGCTTCATCCAGATCAACACTTTTCTGCGCCTGTTCGATCAGCGACATTACATCGCCCATGCCCAGCACGCGTGATGCCATGCGCTCCGGATGGAAAGGCTCGAGACCATCAACTTTTTCACTGACGCCGATAAACTTGATCGGCTTGCCCGTGACATGACGCACCGACAGCGCCGCGCCACCGCGCGCATCACCATCCAGCTTGGTCAGCACGATGCCGGTCAAAGGCAACGCCTCGCCGAAAGCGCGCGCGGTATTGACCGCATCCTGGCCTTGCATGGCATCCACCACAAACAGCGTTTCGACAGGATTGAGTAGCCCGTGCAACTGCTTGATCTCGGCCATCATGGCTTGGTCTATCGCCAGACGACCGGCGGTATCGAAGATGACCACATCGTAGAAATGACGGCGGGCGTGGTCCAGTGTCAGCCGGGCGATGTCTTCCGGTTTCTGGCCGGCGTTGGAATCAAAGCAATCAATTTCCAGGCTTTTCGCCAAAGTCCGTAGCTGCTCGATAGCCGCTGGACGATAAATGTCGGCACTGGCCAGCAGCACTTTCTTTTTCTGTTCCTTGAGTAGCTTGCCCAGTTTGGCCGACGTGGTGGTTTTACCGGAGCCCTGCAACCCTGCCATCAAAATAACGGCAGGTGGTACGACTGCCAAGTTGAGTGGCGCGCTTTGTGCGCCCATGAGCGCGGTCAACTCTTCATGCACCACCTGAATGACAGCTTGGCCCGGCGTCAGGCTTTGCAATACATCACGCCCCATGGCACGCAATTTCACCTGGGCTATGAATTCTTTCACCACCGGCAAGGCAACATCGGCCTCAAGCAAGGCTATACGCACCTCACGCAGGGCGTCAGAGATGTTGTCCTCGGTCAGCCGTGCCTGGCCGCGCAGATTCTTGATAACGCCTTGTAGTCTGGTGCTGAGATTTTCTAACATGAGTTGGCTTGTGAACACCCGGAGACGGCGTTTATAACGTAATCACCATCGTGCTATAGTTATGACTGTCAAACTCTGATTTTAACCCAAGTTACCCAACTACATGCTTGAGTTTTTACCCTATTTAATCGTTGCCGTGCTTTATTTGGCTGTCGCCTTCGATTTTTGGCGCCCCGGTTCCCAACCCAAATCGCCACCCAGCGGCCATACCCTGCGCTGGCACTCCATCGCCATTCTGGCCGGGTTGCTGCTGCATGGCTGGCTGCTGTATGGTTCGCTGTTTAACGGTGGGCTGAATCTGGGCCTGACCAATGCGCTGTCTGCGATTTTCTGGTTGACGTTGTTGATCTACTGGATCACCGATCTCAAGCTCCATCTGCATAGTCTGCAAGCTTTTGTGCTGCCGCCTGCCGCGCTGTTCGTGCTGCTGCAAGAATTGCTGCCTGAGACGCATGTGCTGCCCTACGCCGACCAGCCATTGTTCAAGCTGCATCTGGTAATCGCCATGCTGGCTTACAGCCTGTTCACCTTTGCCGCGCTGCATGCCTTGCTGATGGCAGCCGCGGAAAGCAATCTGCATCAGAAGGCGTCGTTGATCAAGCTGCCGGATTTCCCGCCGCTGATTACCATGGAAACGCTGCTGTTCCGCATTATCTGGCTGGGGTTCATCCTGCTGACGCTGACCTTGCTCAGCGGCTTTGTGTTCTCCGAGCAGCTATTCCATCAGGCAATGAAATTCAACCACAAGAATGTTTTCACCCTCATCTCGTGGCTGATCTTTGCTGGATTGCTGCTGGGAAGGCAGGTCTATGGCTGGCGTGGGCGCACCGCCATTCGCTGGACACTGACCGGGTTTGTGGTGTTGCTGCTGGCCTACGTCGGCAGCAAGTTTGTGCTTGAGATACTGCTACACCGTTAGGAAAATTCTGACTTAGTAGCTACGCGGGCGAATTGCGGTGTTGCGCGGTGCTCGCATCCTCGCCGTACTATTTGTACTGTCTCGGATTCTGCGCTCCGTGTGCCTTGCACTTCATCGCGCTCGCCCACTAATTCAGGACTTTCCTATGCCAATTACCTTAGGGTAATAATCGGCCAGCCCCGTCTCAGGGCGTAAGCCTCCAAGGTAGGGTCGGGGTCTACCGCTACCGGGTGATCCACCAGCAACAGCAGTGGCAGGTCGTTGTGCGAATCACTGTAAAACCAGATCGCTTCAAAATCCTGCATGGTTTTACCCTGCGCTGCCAGCCATTGTTGCAGCCGGGTAACTTTGCCTTCCTTGTAGCTCGGCACGCCAGTGACACGCCCGGTGAATTCACCGTCAATTTCCTCCGGGGTAGTGCCTATCAGGTGCTCGATACCATAGGCAGTGGCTATCGGCTTGGTGACAAAGCTATTGGTCGCGGTAATGACTGCCAGCAAATCCCCCTGCGCGCGGTGTTTTTCTATCAGGGCTTTTGCCTTTTCGGTCATCATGGGGCGCACTTTGCGTTCCATGTATCTGGCATGCAGCGCATCCAGCTCGGCGCGCGGATGTTCGCTCAATGGCTTGAGCTGGAATTTCAGGAAAGCAACAATATCCAGCTTGCCCGCCTTGTAATCCTCGTAATACTGCAGGTTC
>JADGRN010000185.1 GCA_017880825.1 Methylophilaceae bacterium
CCTGCGTCGTGCGCCTGGCGATCATCTCATTCTTGACAGCAACGCGGTTCATGGCGGACTTAATCAGAGGTTCCCTTAGCAGTATTAATCCTCAATTTTGCCTCTCAATATTTTTAGTTTCCCGCGTTGCGCTTTACTTTCCAACCGTCTTGTTTTTGAAGCTCTGGTAGGCGTTGTTGCCGTTCGCTTTTTACGAGGAATGGCTACGCTTTTGACCAAAGCCTGAAGTCGAGCCAGCGCATCTTCCCGGTTTTTCTCCTGGCTGCGATAACGCTGTGCTTTGATGACCAGCACGCCGTCGCTGGAAATGCGGCGATCAGCGAGTTGCAACAGATTTTCTTTATAAAAATCAGGCAATGAAGATGCCTTGATGTCAAAACGCAGATGAACCGCAGTCGAGACCTTATTGACGTTCTGGCCGCCGGCACCTTGTGCCCGAATGGCATTCAGCTCGATCTCGGCATCAGGAATAGTGACGTGATTAGATATTTGTAACATCAATAGCTGGGAGCTTTATAGGCGCTATGGTTGATAAGTGGCTTCGGTTAAAAAATTCAATTCGACACCATTGCCGGCAAGTCACGCAAGGACACCTGTTTTATGCCGGTCAGTGTAACAAAGCTCACTCTGTATTCAATTCCACGCGGGGTTAGCCTTGCCTCCATTTCAGCAGCATCTTCACAGGTAAAAGCCATCTGGTCAAACGTAGTAAACGCCTGCGTAGCCCGCTCTGAAATGTCGGTCTCGCTCGACCGGTTAAAATCCAAAGGCTGCTTGTGTTTATGCCCTGGCGCCCTGGTCTTTGTTGTTGACTGGTCACCCTTGTCGATTTTGAGTACATGGGTGCGTTGATTTGAGAAAATAAATCGATGCTGCCCCCTTTGCCCTTATGGTGAGCTGCTGAAGCCGATTGTCGACTTCGTACGCAGACATTCCTGAATGCCTGACCGCTAATTTTCAACTACTAGTTCAAGTCAAGTTTTTATCCCTTTCCTCATGATTTAAGTTGCGTTATATTCAGGCAGTTATTTCGATTGCTATCTCCTATTTATATGGATTTAGTCAGTCGTACATTCGTCAATACAATATCTGGAGGAGTGCATCATGAAACTTGAAAGCTTAAAAGATCTTGGAGTCATTGTTCCTTACAAGGAGAAGTATGACAACTACATCGGCGGCAGATGGGTCGCTCCGGTGGATGGGCAGTATTTTGATAATGTCAGCCCGGTAACCGGTAAAAATTTCTGTCAGATTGCGCGTTCCAATGAGAAAGATGTGAATCTGGCACTGGATGCTGCACATGCAGCCAAAGACGCTTGGGGTAAGACTTCAGGAACTGAGCGCGCGATCATTCTGAACAAGATTGCTGACATCATGGAAGCCAACCTGGAAACGATTGCGATCGCTGAAACTATCGATAACGGCAAACCGTTGCGCGAAACCACCTATGCTGATATTCCGTTGGCGATTGACCATTTCCGCTACTTCGCAGGCTGTATCCGTGCGCAGGAAGGCTCTATCAGCGAGATCGACCATGACACCGTGGCCTATCATTACCATGAGCCGTTGGGTGTCGTAGGCCAGATCATCCCGTGGAACTTCCCGATCCTGATGGCTGTATGGAAGCTTGCACCGGCACTGGCCGCCGGCAACTGCATCGTAATGAAGCCGGCCGAGCAAACACCGGCCTCGATCCTGGTATTGATGGAGCTGGTCGGACATCTGCTACCGCCAGGCGTGTTGAATATCGTCAATGGCTTTGGCCTGGAAGCCGGCAAGCCGCTGGCCAGCTCCAGCCGTATCGCCAAGATTGCCTTCACCGGCGAGACCACCACCGGCCGTCTGATCATGCAATATGCTTCGCAGAATATCATTCCTGTGACGCTGGAATTGGGCGGCAAATCGCCCAACATCTTCTTTGAAGATGTGATGGATGCCGACGATGCCTATTTTGACAAGTGCCTTGAGGGTTTCACACTGTTCGCATTAAATCAGGGTGAAGTCTGTACCTGCCCATCGCGCGTATTGATTCAAGAATCCATTTACGACAAGTTCATCACAAGAGCCATAGCACGTGTGAAAGCGATCAAGCAAGCCAGTCCGTTAGATATGACCACCATGATCGGAGCACAGGCATCCAGCGAACAAGTTGAAAAAATCCTTTCCTATATCAAACTGGGGAAGGAAGAGGGCGCTGAACTTTTAATCGGGGGTAATGCCAAGAAGGTACCAGGCTTGGAAGATGGTTACTACATCGAGCCTACCGTATTCAAGGGCCACAACAAGATGCGCATCTTCCAGGAAGAGATTTTTGGACCAGTGCTATCTGTGACCACCTTCAAGGACGAAGCTGACGCGCTGGCCATCGCCAATGACACACTGTATGGCTTGGGTGCAGGGGTATGGACGCGTAACGGCAGCCTGGCTTATCGCATGGGTCGTGGCATCCAGGCTGGTCGTGTATGGACCAACTGTTACCACCTCTATCCAGCGCATTCTGCGTTCGGTGGTTACAAGCAGTCCGGGATTGGTCGCGAAAACCACAAGATGATGCTGGATCATTATCAACAAACCAAGAATCTGCTGGTGAGCTATAGTCCTAAGGCATTAGGTTTCTTCTAAAGCAACATTTGCGGTTAAATCTCAAGACAGGCAGGGCATCACGTCCTGCCTGTATTATTTTAATAAGTTAGTTTTTATCGAGTTGGCTTTATGAATACAATTGTTACACGCATATCTGCGACAGAAGCCGCGCTCGCGCTGATTAATGAACTGCAGGCCAAGCACGGCAAACTCATGTTCCATCAATCCGGCGGCTGTTGCGATGGCAGCGCACCGATGTGCTATGCGGATGGAGAGTTCTATCTGGGCGGCGCAGACGTCAAATTGGGTGAGGTTGGCGGAATGCCTTTTTACATGAGCCTGAGCCAATTCCAGTACTGGGAACACACGCATCTGACGCTCGACGCTATACCCGGCACGGGTGGCCAGTTTTCGCTGGAGCGGCCCACGGGCCTGCGTTTTATCATCCGTTCCAGGCTCTACAGTGATGAAGAGTGGAAACAGCTGGAGCAGCAACCGATAGAGCATTGCAGCTAGTCCGCTGCTTTTTTAAAAGACTTCGCGCGTTTCCAGAAACTGAATATCTGGATAACGTTCCTGCGCCATCGCCAGATTCCCGCGGTTGGGCGCCAGATAGACATACTTTCCCGCACCATCCAGCGCCACGTTAAAGCCAT
>JADGRN010000186.1 GCA_017880825.1 Methylophilaceae bacterium
CTGAACATCAAGTCAGCATGACCAAGCTGGAATCTCGCCCGTCCAGAATGGGCATGTGGGAGTATGTATTCTTTATGGATATTGAAGGCCACCATCAAGACGTTTCAGTCGCCAGCGCTTTGGCAGAGTTACAGCAAAAATCCTCCTGGCTAAAGGTGCTTGGTTCTTACCCTATCGCAGTGATTTAGTCGGCGTAATTAAAATGAGGAATTTTTATGGTGACTAGACTGTGCGATCTTGCACCGTCCTATATTCGTTCCATCGCACCGTATCAGCCCGGCAAGCCGATTGCCGAACTGGCGCGGGAGATGGGGCTGGAAGTGAACCAGATTGTCAAACTGGCCTCCAACGAAAATCCGCTGGGGGTAGGTCCCAAGGCATACGCTGCGATGCGGGATGCACTGGAGGATATCGCCCGTTATCCGGATGGCAATAGCTTTGCTTTGCGCGATGCGGTGAGTACCAGGTTTTCTGTAAAGCCAGATCAATTGGTGTTTGGCAATGGTTCTAACGATATTCTGGAACTGGCCGCCCGTGCTTATCTGGCGCCCGGTGCTGAAGCCATATACTCGCAACACGCCTTTGCCGTTTATGCCCTGGTGACTCAGGCGGTAGGCGCTAAGGGCGTGGTGATTGCGGCAAAAGATTTTGGCCATGACTTGCCCGCAATGCTGGCAGCCATCAATCAGCGCACGCGTATGCTGTTCATCGCCAACCCGAATAACCCGACGGGTACTTTGCTCGGCAAGGATGACTTGCTGTCATTCCTGCGCCAGGTGCCCAAACAGGTATTGGTGGTGCTGGACGAGGCTTACGACGAATACCTGCCGGATACGCTGAAATCGGAGAGCGTAGACTGGCTGGCTGAATTCGACAATCTGATCATCTCGCGCACTTTTTCCAAGGCCTATGGTCTGGCGGGTCTGCGCATTGGTTTTGGCATGGCGCATGCTGAAGTGGCCGATATCATGAACCGCGTACGGCAACCGTTTAATGTGAATAGCGTGGCGCAAGCTGCGGCAGTAGCGGCGCTGCACGATGAAGATTTTCTTGTCCGCAGCTACGCCTTAAATCAGGCCGGCATGCTGCAAATTACGCAAGGTCTGACAAAACTCGGCCTGGAGTTCATTCCCTCTTATGGTAATTTTGTCAGCTTCCGTATCGGCAACGCCACGGGTATTTACAGACGCCTGCTGGAACATGGCGTGATTGTGCGGCCCATCGCCAATTATGAAATGCCGGACTATTTGCGGGTGAGCATAGGGCTATTTGCCGAAAACGCCCGCTTCCTGGAAGTGCTGGAAAAGATTGTTGAGGAAGCAAAATGATTATCGTAATGAGCAGCGAAGCCACTGAGGCGCAATTGGAGGCAGTAGTCAAAAGGGTTAAAGAACAAGGCCTGGATGTCAATATTTCGCGCGGCACCGAGCGCACTTTGATTGGTGCGATAGGTGATGAACGTAAACTGGATCAAGAACTGCTGGAGGCCCTGCCCGGTGTCGAGCAGGCCTTGCATATCCTCAAGCCGTACAAGATTGTCGCGCGCGAATGGCACAAACAGGATACGGTCATCGATATCAAGGGCGTGCCGCTGGGTGGTAGGCAGGTGCAGATCATTTCCGGTCCTTGTTCGGTGGAAACCCGGGAGCAGATGGATTTGTCCGCTGCGGCTGTCAAGGCTGCTGGTTGTCGTTTGATGCGCGGCGGTGCGTTCAAGCCGCGCACCAGCCCATATAGCTTTCAAGGTGCGGGTGTGGAAGGTCTGGACATGTTCCGCAAGGCGGCAGACAAACACGGCCTGCCCATCGTCACCGAGCTGATGGATGCGCGCCAGCTGGATACCTTTCTCGAATACGGCGTCGAGGTGATCCAGATCGGTACACGCAACATGCAGAACTTCGACCTACTGAAAGAAGTGGGCAGGGTCAATGTGCCGGTGATCCTGAAGCGCGGCATGTCGGCCACCATTTCCGAATGGCTGATGGCGGCTGAATACATCGCTGCCGGCGGTAATCACAATATCATCTTCTGTGAACGCGGTATCCGCACCTTTGAAACCTATTACAGAAATGTGCTGGACGTAACCGCCATCCCGGTGCTGAAAAAAGAAACTCACTTGCCGGTGATTGTTGATCCATCGCACGCAGGTGGTAAGGCCTGGATGGTGCCTGCACTGTCGCGTGCAGCCATAGCGGCAGGTGCGGATGGATTATTGGTGGAAATGCATCCAAACCCATGTGAAGCCTGGTGCGACGCAGATCAGGCCTTGAATCCACAGGAGCTCATCAAGCTCATGGGTGAGTTGCGTGGTATTGCGCAAGTGATAGGGCGCGAAATTCTGTAAGTAATCAATGGTTGGTAAAAAGGCGTCCACTTGCAGTATCGAGTGGAACGCCTTTTTTATTGCGGTTGCTGAGCAGCGCTAATGATAATCATGAGGCGAGTTTCGGTATTTTTACACTGTCGCAAGCCAAGCCAGATACGGAGAATGCATCACACGTGGAAGATGTTCGGCAACGAAATTCTGAAGCGTTAAATTCATCAACCAAGAGGAGATTAATTATGTGGACCAAGCCAGCTGTTACCGAAATGCGTTTCGGTTTTGAAGTAACCATGTACGTTTGCAATCGTTAAGATTGCGTTAAGCAACAAAGCCAATCGCCAAGTTGCACAATCGGGCTGCTGTGAAGCAGCCCGCTGTATTGCAGATTAGTATAATAGGGTGGCTGACGGGGACAAGTGAACCCGGTTTGCACCCTATAATTATTTCTAACGATGATTTTATTCAGAAAGCTTTAATGCATATTCATGTTCTAGGCGCAGGCGCAGGTGGTGGTTTTCCTCAGTGGAATTGCAATTGCCAGAATTGTGATGGATTGAGAAAAGGCTCTATCAAGGCCACAAAACGTACGCAATCTTCTATTTGTGTAAGTGGCGACGGCGTCAATTGGGTATTGTTCAATGCATCGCCTGATGTATTGCAGCAAATACAGGACTTCGCACCATTGCAGCCAGGCCGTTCGATTCGCGATAGCGGAATCGTCGGCATCGTATTGATTGATGCGCAGATCGACCATACCACAGGGTTGCTGATGTTGCGCGAAGGCACTGTCAAGCGCGAGATTTATTGTACCGACATGGTGTATCAGGATTTAACAACGGGTAATCCTTTGCTCAATATCCTTGGTCACTATTGTGGTATCAATCATCACGCCGTGCTAACCGAC
>JADGRN010000039.1 GCA_017880825.1 Methylophilaceae bacterium
CGCCGCGCAAACCTCATGCGGCAATGCATAGATAACAAAAACTGCCGTGAAAACCGACTTGGCACGAAATAACTGTTTGTCCTGCATTACTATCTCCTACTGTCGTTCGTTGGAATTGTTGTTAAACCCGAAGTTATATATCAAGTTCCATGCCAAGCTGGAGCTGTATCAATATTTTCATCTTAATCAACGAACTACAATAATCGTATTATTCAAACTGGATAGTGTAACCCAATAGATGTGGTTATATACAGCCAGTTCGAGGTTGTTTATAGCCATTAGATGCTGTGTAATATCTGTCTCGGCGGTTGATTCAGCAAGCCACGCACTCCCAGCCAAGCCGCTAACGGCACCAGCACACAAGCACTGACCAAGGCTATCATGGCCAAGCCAAAATTAAACGCATACGGGATGTCGAGCAGGTGTGCGCTGATGTAATAAGCCAGGGTGCTGGCGGCCAGCGTGGCAATAACTGCTGCGAGCAAGCCCATACAGAAGAACTCGGCCATGGTAGCCATTACCACTTGGCGCCTGGAGGCACCCAATACCCGCAATAATGTCGCTTCCCGCGTACGCTCCTCACGCGTAGCCACCAGCGCAGCGTAGAGCACCGCGAGTCCGGCCAGCAGGCTGAAGCCGAATACGTATTGCACAGCGTAGACCATCTTGTCCATGATGTCGCGCACCTGCTGCATGAGCGCAGCCACATCGATGATGGTGAGATTTGGAAAGCGCTTGACCAGCTGATTGAGGGTTGCTTCCTGCCCCAAAGGCAGGTGGAAACTGGTGATATAGCTGGCAGGGAATTGATCCAGCACGCCGGGTGGTGCAACCGCAAAGAAGTTGACGTGCATGCTATCCCACTCCACCTTGCGCAAGCTGGTCACGCTGAGGGTAATCGGCGTTCCGCCGACATCGTAGGTTAATCTGTCGCCGAGCCTGATTCCCAGATTCTCGGCGATGCCCTGCTCCAGTGAAAGCATTGGTTTACCCTGCTCATCCGCCCGCCACCAGCGCCCGGCGAGGATTTTGTTATCGGCCTGCATCTGCGCTGTCCAGGATAAATTGAACTCGCGCTCAACCAGGCGTCGGGCACGGTCATCCTGGTATTGCGCAGGGACCAGCGGCTTATCATTCACCGCGATCAACCGTCCACGCACCATCGGCAAGACCGTTGTAGTCCCAATGCCGGAACCTGACAAAAAGGATTGCATGTCCGCAATCTGATTGGGCTGGATGTTGATGATGAAGCGATTAGGCGCGTCGGCTGGCAGCGAAGCTTGCCAGCTATGCAGCAAATCGCCGCGTACCAGCGCCAGCAATATTAGCGCCATCAACCCCAGGCTGAGGCCGATGACCTGCGCAACCGCCATCGCCGGCCGCCGCATGAGCCCGGCGATACCTAACTTCCAGGCACTGCTGCTGCCGAGTGGCAATTGACGCAACAAGCGCCCCCCCAGTAGCGCCAATCCGGCACTAACCAACAACAGCGCCAGTAAGCCGGCCAGCGTGACCAAACCCAGTTTCAGGTTATGCGCATGCCAGAATATCAGTGCGATCATCACGGCCAGGCCCGGCAAATAAGCCAGCCAGCCCGCGGCATCCAGATCACCCAGATCACGCCGCAAAATGCGCAGGGCCGGTACATCACCCAAGCGCTGCAAATGCGGCCAGACTACGCCCAGCATTGCCGCGAATCCGGCAATCAAGCCCGCCAACGCCGGTGTCCAGCTTGGCGGCGGCAGGGCTTCCACAAACAGGCTGCCTGCCAGTGCCGCCAATCCTGCCTGTGCCATATAACCCAGCACGCAGCCAAGCAGGCTGCCTATAAGCCCCAATAGCAAGGCTTGTTGGATCAGCACACGCATAATCAGCCGACGCGAGGCGCCAAAGCAGCGCATCAGCGCGAACGTATCCAAATGTCCCTGGACAAAAGGCAGTGCGGCCAGCGACATGGCCACCATAGCCAGAATCACGCTCGCCATGGAAGCCAGCCCAAGAAACTGCTGTGCCTTTTCCAGTGCACTGCGGATTTCCGGCCGCGCACTTTTAACGTCTTCCAGTCGTTCCCCGCGTGCCAATAGTGGCTTGATCCAGCCGGAATAGGTGGCCGTTGTCACAGCACTGCCTGCCAGCAACAACTGATATTTGATGCGACTACCGTATTGAATGAGCTTGGTAGAGGCAATGTCCGCCTCATTCATCAACAGGTGCGGCGCGATATTGAACATATCCCCGCCGCGTGCCGGTTCATGTTGCAGCAAGGCTGCCACGCGCAACTGACGCTCGCCCACTGCAATGCTGTCACCCACCGCCACCTCCAGCAGGCTGGCCAGCCGCGGCTCTATCCATACGCTCCCGGACTCCGGTGCGCCCTGTGTGTTGCGCCCTGCGCCGAATGCCTGCGCGGCTATGGTTAACTCACCGCGCAGGGGGTAGCCACCATTGATGGCCTTGATTTCTGCCAGATGGCTGGCATTGCCATGCACCACCATGCTGGGGAAATCCAGCGTTTGCGCCGCATTCAGGCCTAATTTTGCGGCCTCAAGCCGGTATTTTTCGGGGATGGCATGGTCGGCAACCACCACCATATCCGCGCCCAACAGCTGACTGCCCTGCCGGTTGAGCGCGGACTGGATACGGTCAGTGAAAAATCCGACCGCGGTCATTGCACCGACAGCCAGCACCAGAGCCAGCAACAGCACTCTCACTTCGCCCGCGAGCCAGGCACTGCGCAACTGGCGCCAAGCCATGCCTAAGCTGTTCATATCGGTTCCAAACGGCCGTCAATCAATTGCAAGCGACGCTGGCAACGCGCCGCCAGCGCAGCATCATGCGTCACCAGCACCAAGGTCGTGCCGGTCTCGGCATTCAGTTCAAACAATAAATCTATGATGCGCTGACCGGTAGCCGCATCCAGATTACCGGTAGGTTCATCCGCAAACAGGATGGCAGGCTTGGGCGCAAAAGCACGCGCGATGGCGACGCGTTGCTGTTCGCCGCCGGAAAGCTGACGCGGGTAATGCGTGGCGCGTTGCTCCAGCCCCACCCGATTGAGTGCGGCTTTGGCTTGGCCGGCCGCATCATCACGTCCTGCAAGTTGCAAAGGCAACATGACATTTTCCAGCGCGGTGAGCGAGGGCAGCAACTGGAATGACTGAAAAACAAAGCCCATGCTGCGTCCGCGCAAGGCAGCGCGACCATCCTCATCCAGCAAGGCAATGTCCTGGGCATTGATCAGCACTTTGCCGTCACTTGGAGTGTCCAACCCTGCGAGCAGCCCCAGCAAAGTCGATTTGCCCGAGCCGGAAGCACCCAGAATAGCCAGCGTCTCACGTTGCGGCACAGCGAGTTGCAGCCCCGAGAGTATCGTCAGCCTGGCCTGGTTGCTGGTAACATGCTTCGCGAGGCCGGTCACCTCTATTGCCAACCCATTTATTACATCAGGTGCATGCATCAATGTTGTTCCGATTACTGTCGATATTCGTTCTAAGTGGCGTAGTCAGCCCTCTACTGGCAGCGCCAGCCAGCCCAGCTTCCCAGAGTCTCCAGAGCTCTCAATTCCCGACCATCCTGGTCTATGGCGACAGCCTTTCCGCTGCCTACGGCATTGAGCGCGAGCAAGGCTGGGTGAGCCTGTTGCAACAGCGCCTGCAAAGCCGGGGTTACCCCTATCAGGTAGTCAATGCCAGCGTCAGCGGGGAAACTACACTGGGCGGCCTTACGCGTATGCCAGCTACGCTCAGACAACAGCAACCGGCGATAGTGCTGATCGAGCTCGGCGCCAATGACGGACTACGCGGATTGCCGGTCGCCGAGATGCAACGCAACCTGTCGGCGATGATTGAAGCCAGCCAGAAAATAAAAGCTAAAGTCATGCTCATCGGCGTTCAGATTCCGCCAAATTACGGGCCGCGTTACACCCGTGAATTTACCGAGACCTACCCTAGCTTGGCAAAGCGCTACACGCTGCCGCTATTACCGTTCCTGCTCGATGGTGTGGCCGGCAAACCGGAACTGACGCAGGACGATGGCTTGCACCCTGTTGCTGCGGCTCAGAGGCGGTTACTGGATAACGTCTGGAATGTGCTGGAACCGATGCTGGGAAAATCCAGGCACTAGCACTCGCAACCACGCAATCAGCCTTGCTGCCAAGCAATCACCAGCCCCATTTCTTCATGCTTCGCCTGCAATTCGCAAGCCACGCCAATGCCCGGTACCACGGCCAGAGTATCTTCACAATAGATGAGCGGCAGCCGTTCGCGCAGCCAGGGTGGCATTTGTGCTTCCTGCAACAGATGCTTGAGTGTACGTGTTGGCCGCTCACGGTCCGGCTTGAAGCGTTCGCCGCCCTGCCGGGCACTGATCCTTAACTTGGCGGCTTTATTCAACGCCAGTCCCAGTCCCATTTCGCGCTGGAATAGCAACTGACTGTTATCCGGTAGCGTCAGTGACGTTTCGCCCTGCCAGATCAGAGCGACAGGCTGACAAACAACTTCAAAATCCAGGTAAGCCATGCCCTGATAGCGCCGCAAACAAGCATGATCCAGCTTGATTTTCAAGCCGGCATCGGGCTTTGCGCTGAGCAGTTGACGCAGCATTTCCTGCAGGCGGATAGCACTGGGCAGTGTCACCTTATTGGCGGATAACCACCAGCGCAGCAAGTTGCGCGCACGCGGCTCGCTCAAGCCCGCCAAGCCAGCAGTATCCAGCAGATTGTCGCGTACATGACACTGCGCATCGTCGCTTGCCAATTCTTCCAGCAGCAAGGCGGCTTCAGCCATGTGCGCTGCACTGCGTGCCAGTGTTTCCTGTGCTGCCGGAAAACGTCGCACAAGTTCGGGAAAAATTTGATGGCGCAAAAAATTACGGTCATAGCCATGATCGAAATTGCTCTCGTCTTCTATCCACTGCATCTGATGACTGAGGGCATAAGCCTCCAAGGCTGCTCGCGGCACGTCAAGCAAAGGCCGCAGCAGGCGGCGGTCGGCACCTCTGGCGGCCATGGCTGACAGCCCCTTGACTCCCGCCCCGCGCAGCAATTGCAGCAGCAAGGTTTCGGCCTGGTCATCACGATGATGCGCCAGTACCACATGGTCTGCCGCTGTTGAGAGTAGCGCCTGATAGCGCTCTTTGCGCGCAGCGGCTTCCAGCCCCTGGCCACTATCGCGCCGGACTTTGACGCGCACAACCTCAAAAGATACCTGGTAGGAGCGGCAAAGCTGGCGGCAAAATTCTGTCCAGTCGTCGGCATTCGGGCTGAGGCCGTGGTGCACGTGCATGGCTTGCAGCTTGAACCCCAGCGCTGTGCGCATCCTCACCAGCAGATCAAGCAACACACGGGAATCGAGACCACCACTCAGCGCCAGCAGCAAGGTCTGGCCCGGCTGTATGGTCTGGACGAGAAAGGTTTCTAGTCGGACAGCAAGATCAGCGCAGGCTTCAGCTTGGTACTGGGCTAAGCCCTTGGCTTCAGTTGATCTTGGCTTCTTTGTACTTGCCATAGCTCATCAGGCGGTCGAAGCGCGCTTCGAGCAGGTTTTGCGTGGATTTGGCTTGCAGGCGTTGCAGTTCGTCGAGCAAAGCACGACGCAAGGTCTGCATCATTACCTCAGGCGCACGATGCGCGCCACCCATAGGCTCGGCGACGATACGGTCAACCAGCCCCAGCGCTTTCAAACGTGTTGCGGTAATGGCCAGCGTCTCTGCTGCTTCCGAAGCTTTATCGGCGCTCTTCCACAGGATAGAAGCGCAGCCTTCCGGCGAAATTACCGAGTAGGTGGAATACTGCAGGATCATCAGATGATCAACTACACCCAGTGCCAGCGCACCGCCAGAGCCGCCTTCGCCGATAATGACACCGATGATGGGAGTCTTCAGCTCGGTCATCACGTACAGATTACGCGCGATGGCTTCAGACTGCCCGCGCTCTTCCGCGCCAATACCGGGATAGGCGCCCGGGGTATCAATCAGCGTGATGATTGGCAGGCCGAATTTTTCTGCCAGGCGATACAGACGCAGCGCCTTGCGATAACCTTCCGGGCGCGGCATGCCGAAATTGCGGTATTGGCGCTCTTTTACATCACGCCCCTTCTGATGGCCAATCACCATCACCGGCTGGCCCTCAAAACGCGCCAGGCCGCCGACAATCGCCGGGTCGTCGGAAAAAACGCGATCGCCGTGCAGCTCCTGAAAATCGCTAAACATGCCCTGAATATAGTCCAGGGTGTAAGGCCGTTGCGGGTGACGCGCCACTTGGGAAATCTGCCAGGCATTGAGCTTGCTGTAGATCTCCTTGGTCATGGTCTGGTTTTTTTGCTGCAGGCGGTCAATTTCTTCCGAAATATCCAGCGCAGAACCATCCTGCACGTAACGCAATTCCTCGATTTTTGCTTCGAGTTCAGCGATCGGTTGTTCGAATTCCAGAAAACTCGTTTTCATGTGGCTACTTTCCAAAAGCAATGACTTAATTATAAAGGATTTTTACGTTATCTTCGCTGAGCCAGCTTTTCAGGCCATGCAGCAGTTCATCACGCAACTCCACGCGCCATTGATCGCCCAGAGCCAGTTCTACACGGGCATCGGCATTATGGTACTCAATTTGTACCGCGCAGCCCCTGTGATTATCCGAACTGCGCGCATTTTCTGAAGCGGGCTTACTCCTGCAGTACGGCGCCAGCAATTCACGCAGCTTCAGGGCATCTGCCTGGCCATTGCAGGAAAGCTTGAGCAGGCTGGCGTAGGCACTGCGCGCCGCAGCGAGATCAAACAAACGCCGCGCGCTGACACGCAGGCCGCCAGTATAGTCATCATTAGTCACCTTGCCCTCGACAATCAGCAACTGGTCTTCTTTTAAAAGTTGCGTATTAGCCATGAATAACTCGTTACCAATGGCTACCTCAACCCGTGCCACTGCATCATCCAGGACTGCGAAGGCCATCTTGCCACGGCTGGTCACACGGGTACGAATCGCCGTCACTACTCCTGCCAGTAACTGCGGCTGCTCTTGCGGCATCAACGTCGCCAGCCCACCGCGTATAAAGGCGGTCAGTTCTTTTTTATATGCAGTGTAAGGATGCCCGCTGAAATAGAAGCCGAGTGCCATTTTTTCATGCTGCAAGCGTTCTTGCTCCGGCCAGGCGGGCACTTTGGGCAAGGAATGTGCTGCATTATCGACTGCATCGCCAAACAGGCTGTTCTGACCGATGGCTGCGCCTCTCTGACCCGCCGCCTCAATTGCCAAGCCAACGGCCGCGAGTAATGCAGCACGGTTGGGTTCAAGTTTGCCGAAAGCGCCGGCACGAATCAAGGACTCGATCACGCGCCGGTTCACTTTACGCAGATCAAGACGATGACAAAAATCGAATAAGTCATTAAATGGCCCATCCTGTTCACGCGCGGCCAGTATCACTTCGATAGCCGCCCAGCCAGTACCTTTCAGGGCGCCGAGGCCGTAAAGTACCTGCTGCTCATTAAGCGGCTTGAAACGAAACTCACTGCGGTTAATGTCCGGGGGCAATACTTCCACATTGTTGGGCAAACAGTCGTCATGAAAGATATGCAAGCTGTCCGTGTTATTCATGTCTGCCGACATGGTGGCAGCCAGGAAAGCGGCCGGATAATGGGTTTTTAGATAAGCCGTCTGATAAGCCACCAAAGCATAAGCCGCCGCATGGGATTTGTTGAAGCCATAACCGGCGAATTTTTCCATCAAGTCAAACAACTCTTTCGCCTGACGCTGAGATATACCATTTTTAATGGCTCCCTCAGTAAAAATTGCACGCTGCGCATCCATTTCTTCTTGCTTCTTTTTTCCCATGGCACGTCGCAGCAAATCAGCACTACCCAGACTGTAACCGGCGATTACCTGGGCAATCTGCATCACCTGCTCCTGATACACCATGATGCCGTAGGTTTCGCGCAAAATCGGTTCCAGCTTGGGATGCGGGTACTCGACTTTCTGCAAGCCATGCTTGCGCCGTATGTAATCCGGAATCAGGTCCATTGGACCCGGCCGATACAAGGCCACCAGCGCGATGATGTCTTCAAAACAGTCCGGCTTGGCCTGCTTCAGCATGTCCTTCATGCCGCGCGATTCCAGCTGGAATACGGCAGTGGTGTTGGCGGTCCGGAGCAGGTTATAGGTTGGCGCGTCATCCAGCGGCAAGGTATCAAACGCCAATGGGGCCAAACCCTGCGCCGCACGTTGGGCATTGGCGCTTACCAATGCCATGTCAAGAATGGTCAAGGTGCGTAAACCAAGAAAATCGAATTTCACCAGACCGATGGCTTCGACATCATCCTTGTCGAACTGGCTGACCAGGCTCTCGCCTCCCGCCTGACAATAAATCGGCGCGAAATCACTGATCTTGCCCGGAGCAATCAGCACACCACCCGCGTGCATGCCGACATTGCGCGTCAGACCTTCCAGACGCAACGCCAGCTCCAGCAACTCTTTAACCTCTTCCTCCTTGGCTCGCCGCTCTTTGAGTTGCGGTTCCATCTCCAGTGCCTTGCTGAGCGTGACACCCAGCTCATTGGGGATTAGTTTGGCAAGGCTATCGACCTGATTGAATGGCAAATCCAGCACGCGGCCAACATCCCGAATCACCGCCTTGGCGGCCATGGTACCGAAGGTGACAATTTGCGAGACTGACGCCAGGCCGTATTTCTGCTTGACGTAGTCGATTACCCGATCGCGCCCTTCCTGGCAGAAATCAATATCAAAGTCGGGCATGGAAACCCGCTCCGGGTTGAGGAAGCGTTCGAACAACAAGGCATATCGCAAAGGATCGAGATCAGTGATGCCCAGGCTATAAGCCACCACCGACCCGGCGCCGGAGCCACGCCCCGGACCAACCGGCACACCATTATGCTTGGCCCAGTTGATGAAGTCGGCCACAATCAGGAAATAGCCGGCAAAACCCATTTGTATGATGACGTTGGTCTCGAATTCCAGACGCGCTTCATATTCCGGCTGCCTGGCAAGGCGTTGTGACGGATCCGGATACAACACTTGCAGTCGCTTGGCCAGGCCTTGGTGAGCCTGTGTAGCCAGGTAGTCTTCCAGACTTTCCTGATTGGGCGTAGGAAATTGCGGCAGATAATTTTTGCCCAGCGTCAGCGAAAAATTGCAGCGTTTGGCAATCTCAACACTGTTGGCCAGTGCCTCCGGAATATCCGCAAACAAGGCCTGCATCTCGGCTTGGGTCTTGAAATACTGATCTTCCGTAAACAGGCGTGGACGACGCTTATCGGCTAATACATAACCTTCGGCAATACACACGCGGGCTTCGTGCGCCTTGTAGTCATCGGTATGAAGAAACTGTATTGGGTGCGTGGCTACCACCGGCAGATTAAGCTCAGTAGCCAGCGCCAATGCACGAGCAATATACACTTCCTGTTGCGCGTGTCCGGCACGTTGTAATTCAAGGTAATAGCGCTTGGGGAACAGGCTGCTCCAGCTTTGCGCCAGCTGTTTTGCGCTACGCTTATTGTCCTGTAACAAGCTCTGGCCCACATCACCCAGCATGGCACCTGACAGTAAAATCAAGCCCTCGCTGCCATTCTCAACAAACCAGTCCTTCTTGATTTCTGCCCGGCCGCGATACTGGTTATGCAGATAGGCTTTGGTCAGCAATTCACAGAGACGCAGATAGCCCGCATGCGACTGGCAAAGCAGCAAGGCACGATATGGCTGATCCCGACTGATCTCGTTTTCCAGCCAGATATCGCAAGCAATTAACGGTT
>JADGRN010000040.1 GCA_017880825.1 Methylophilaceae bacterium
CTGCGGATGCGTACCAGAAACTACTGAACGAGGCATAGCTCAAATTCAAGCTAAACCTCCGGCTGGCTTTAATCAATTACACGAAATAACACATCCATCTAATTAATTTTGGGGCTGGCATAGATAAGTAATTTTTATCTATGCCAGCCCCAAATCTTAAGTATTATCGGGAATAGGCAACAGGCGCTCACGTAGCGCCTGTTTTATTTCAACTTGCAGTTTAGCCCTCAGGGACAATTCCAGCTCAGCAAGCTGGTGCTGCACAGCTATCTCTACAGCATCCTCTATCAATGGCGCGAGATCGGCCATTAGCGACTCGACCAGCTCCGCGTGTGAGGGTTTAGCGACATCATCTGTCGCCTCACCTGCTAGCGGCAGGTCATTGATAGCTTGTGCAAGTTGCTGGGCATCATTTCCTTGATAGATATCGGTCAGCACCGGAATATCACCGGTGGACGCTGACTGGCCGCGCTTCATCAAAGCATCCAGCCGGGTTAGCACCTGTTCAAATTGCTGATTATCTGGCGGCAACTCGTCGGTCACAGCGCGGCTCCGTTCACATCAAACGATTTGATTTCATAGCCTCGATCCCGATAAAAGCGATAGCGCGCACGTGCTTCAACCTTGTCTGATTCGTCTTGCCCAACCAGTTCTATCAAGCGGTGAAAGCGGCTGAAAAATGGTGGATGCTGCACGCGCAGATTAATCAGAATATCGTCATGCAGCAATTTCTCACCTTGCCAGTCCACGATAATCGGCGTCTCACCAGCAACCGCGCTATCACAGCGACAATGCGGTAAAAATCCAGTTGCAGGATGCGACCACAGCACCGTTTCCAAACGCTGAGCGGCCTGCATATCTTCGGTAAATAACATCAGCCGTTTACCCTTGCTCAAGGCTTTTTCACTCAGCGAAGCTACATGCTGTAGCTTATTCTCGACATTGAAAAAAAACTCGATGCGTGTCATGAATCAGCTACTGGATTTGCCTGCACGCTGTATCATGAATTGCGTCAACAACGGCACTGGGCGGCCGGTAGCACCTTTTTCCTTACCCGATTTCCAGGCCGTTCCGGCGATATCCAGATGCGCCCAGTCGAACTTCTTGGCAAAGCGTGACAGGAAACATGCAGCCGTAATGCTGCCGCCTGCACGGCCACCGATATTGGCCATATCGGCAAAGTTGCTGTCCAGTTGATTCTGATAGTCATCCCACAATGGCATATGCCAGGCGCGATCCAAGGCATTCTCGCCAGCCTGCAACAATTCTTTGGCGAGGCTGTCGTTATTACTGAACAGGCCGCTGGCATGGTGCCCCAGCGCAATCACGCAAGCCCCGGTCAGCGTGGCAATATCCACCACTGCTTCTGGCTCAAAGCGCTCGGCATAGGTCAGTGCATCGCACAAAATCAGGCGGCCTTCGGCATCCGTATTCAGCACCTCGATGGTTTGACCGGACATGCTGGTGAGCACGTCACCTGGCCGGATGGCATTGCCGTCCGGCATATTCTCGCAAGTAGGGATAATGCCGACTGCATTGATCGGCAGATTCATCTCGGCAATCGCCTTGAAGGTCCCCAGCACACTGGCGGCACCACACATGTCGTATTTCATTTCATCCATGTCAGCACCCGGCTTGAGCGAAATACCACCGGTGTCAAAAGTAATGCCCTTGCCTACCAAGGCCAAGGGCTTTTGATTTTTCTTGCCTTTTTTGTGTTGCAGCACAATAAGCTTGGGTGGCTGTAAGCTACCTTGCGATACGCCCAGAAAAGAACCCATACCGAGTTTTTCCATGTCGGCGCGCTCCAGAATTTGTACCTGCAGGCCATGGGTTTTTGCCAAGGCTAGCGCCTGCTCAGCCAGGTAGGTCGGTGTGCAGACATTGGGTGGAAGGTTGCCCAGATCTTTGGCGAAACTTACCCCAGAGGCGATGGCCAGACCACGACTGAGGCCATCTTCACCTTTTTTCAGATCATTGCGCTGTGGCACGTTGATAATGAGCTTGGCAATGCCTTTGGACTCTTTTTCTTTATTCGCCTTGCTGGCTTTGCCTTTCATTTGGTCAAAACGATAGGCGCTGTCCATGGCTACTTCGGCCAGCTGCGCCACTTTCCAGGCGATACCCTGTTTTTTGACTGGCAACTCCGCCAGAAAGCTCGCCACATCAGCCGCACCGCCATTAGCCAAGGCTTTTACCGAAGCTCCAACAGCAGTACGGTATTCACGTTCATGCAATTCACGCTCCTTGCCTAAGCCCACCAGCAGAACTCGATCGCATAAGGTGCCAGGCACGCTGTGCAGCAACAGGCTGCTGCCGAGCTTACCTTCCATATCGCCGCGACGCAGGATGCCGTCAATATAGCCGCCAGCCGCCTGATCAACTGCAGCAGCTGCGGATGATAATTTGCGGGATTCAAAAACCCCCACAATCACACAATCGTTGCGCTGCTTTTCCGGATTACCATTTTTTATGCTAAATTCCACCGTCATGCCCCTTCACCAATTATCTTTGAATTATCCTGCGTTTTCGCTCTAAGTCAAAACCGCATGCTTTTTAAACGCTCCCTGCTACAGGAATTAGCTGCTACAGCAATTGCCGCATTTCTGGTGTTGCAGGGGATCGTTGTCGCACAACGTGTCACTTACTATCTTGGTGTTGCTGCAAAAGGCAACCTCGCCAGCAACGCTATCACTACTTTATTGGGCTTTAGCGCATTGAAGTTCTTGCCCATGCTACTTTCTCTGACTATTTTTCTCGCCGTCCTGCTGACATTAACACGCTGGCACCGCGATAGCGAAATGGTGGTCTGGTTCAGCTCCGGTCTGGGCATTGCCGGCTGGATACGTCCGGTACTCACGTTCGCATTGCCAGTGATTGTCTTGATTGGCTTATTGAGTCTGTTCGTAACTCCTTGGGCTACGCATAAAATCGCCGATTTTCGCGAACAGTTACAAAGTCAAGATGAGCTAGAAAGTATCAGCCCGGGCGTTTTTAAAGAATCCGGCCAGGCTGAGCGGGTGTTTTTTGTAGAAAGCTCTAACGATTTAGGAAAAACCGTCAACAATGTATTTGTGCAATCCAACCAGCACCAGAAACTCGGCATCATCGCCTCCAAACAGGGCTTCCGCGAATTGCAACCCAATGGTGACGTTTTTCTGGTCATGACCAATGGCCGCCGCTATGAAGGCACACCGAACACCACAGAATTCTCCAAAACCGAATTCGAACGCTACGCTATTCGAGTTGAATCGGCAGAAATGAAGCAGGAGCCTGTCTCCACCATATCCAAGTCGACCAGCGAGTTACTCAAAGATCACAGCCCCGCCAATATTGCCGAATTGCAATGGCGCCTGGCAATGCCAATCTCGGCTTTTGTATTGGTGCTGTTGGCGATTCCGCTAAGTTTCGTTGATCCCCGCGCAGGGCGCTCGGTTAACATGATGATGGCCTTACTTATCTATATCATCTACAACAATCTTCTGAGCATCTTGCAAGACACACTGGCGCATGGAAAATTCAGCCTGCTGATTGGGTTATGGCCTGTCCATGTATTTTTTCTGTTACTGACGGTGTATATGTTTTATCGTCGCCTGTTCCAGCTACCACTGATACCCGGCCTGCCCAAGCGATGAAAATAGTCTCTCGTTATCTTACGCAAGAAATTTTATCCAGTGTCACTTTGATCATGGTGGCGTTGTTGGCCATGTTCTCCTTTTTTGACCTGATTCAAGAACTCGGAGATATTGGTCGAGGCAGTTATGGTCTGGGGCAAGTGCTGATATTCGTGCTACTCAGCGTACCTGGGCACGTGTATGAAGTGGTTCCGATTGCAGTATTAGTGGGTAGCATGTATACGCTAGGTCAGTTCGCAAGACATTCTGAACTTATTGTATTGCGCGTCAGTGGCGTATCCATCGCCAGCATTGCAATGGCATTGTTGCGAGCGGGCTTGATCTTTACCATTTTTACTTTTGTTGTGGGTGAGTTGGTCACTCCTTACAGCGAAAAAACCGCACAGCGCATGCGCATCCAAGCCACCGATTCGGTTGTAGCACAAGAGTTTCGTTCTGGTTTGTGGATTAAAGATGGCAATAGTTTCGTCAATGTCGAAGAAGTGCTGCCCGATGCCGAGTTGCTCAACATCCACATTTATGAATTCGATCCGGAGTTCCGGCTGCGGCGTATCAATAATGCAAAAAGCGGGAAATTCGAGCACAAGGGCTGGAATCTTCGAGATGTCACACAAACCAGCTTTGACCAAGATAAAGTCCATACCAGTTTCTTCCCCGAAGCTAACTGGCAATCGTTGATCCGTCCCGAACTACTGAATGTTTTACTCGTGGTGCCGGAAAAAATGGCGGCCTGGAACCTTTATTTCTACATCAGCCATTTGAGTGCCAATAAACAGAAAACCTCGCGCTACGAAATCGCATTGTGGTCAAAGATGGTCTATCCCGTTGCCAGTCTGGTCATGATAGTGCTGGCGTTGCCGTTCGGCTTTTTACAGCAGCGCTCCAGTGGTGTTAGCGCTAAAATTTTTGCCGGTATCATGCTGGGTATTCTTTATCAGATACTAAACCGCTTGTTCTTGCACTTGGGTTTGCTCAACGACTGGCAACCATTGTTTAGTGCAGTGGCCCCCACCCTGATTTTCCTCGGCGCGGGCATGGCGATGCTGGCTTGGGTAGAACGCCGCTAGCAGCTTTGCTTATCTTGCTTTTACAGCAGCTTCGGTTTTTTCTGGTATGACCAAACGACTGTCCATCAATCGGTCATGCAGAAAAAATCCATTTTTATCAAATAGCGCCCAAAAAAAACCTATACCGAACAGCATCAGCCCCAAGCTTGCCAGCACATAGCGGCCTACGGCCTGATTGAGCGTCAATGCTGTTCCGGAAAGATTGACCAGACGAATATGCCAGGTTTTCATGGCCAGCGTCTGCCCGCCATGCAGCCAGCACCAGATGAAGTAAGCTGCGCTGATCAGCCATAGATAAGCCTGAAAAAATTGACGCTTGGGGGCTTCCAGCGCACTGCCGAAAAACAGCAGGAATATGAGGGCCGCAAGGAAAAGAATGGCCAGTAATAAAAACGCATCGTAGGCCAAGCTTGCCAAGCGCCTCAACAAGCTGGGGGATGCGGCGGATGCGGCGGCGGGGGCTATTACCATAACCAGGCTAAGGGACCTCTGATTAATTGCCCAGATCGTCTACCGAATCCAGCTCAGGATGTTCATGGCGCAAAGCTTCACGCTGGGATTCTGGCAGGCTTTGATATTCACGCCATTTTTTGCGTAGTTCCTGTTTCTTATCTGCTGGCAGGGCTTGAAATTGCTGATATTTCTTGCGTATATTCTCGCGCTCAAACGGCGTCATACGACTCCAATCATTGAGTCGCTTTTGTACCCGTTGCTGCTGCTCAGGCTCCATTTTTGGATAGTCGCGTGCGATATCCAGCATTTTCTCGCGCTGCCAAGGGCGCAAAGTGTCCCACTCGCCAGCCAGTGGGCTCAGCACGCCACGTTGCCCTTCATTCAATTGCGCCCATTGCGGATCCGCTTTTGAGCCTTGTCCCGACGAGCCTTCGGCATACGCATTTCCTGCGGCAACCATCACACCCAGCATCAATGCCGCGAAGAATGCTTTAACCATGCATCAAATCCTTTGTCGAGATAAGCCTCAGGAGGCAGTTCTGAAGCCAGCAGGAAAGCATCGCCCTGCTCCACTGTCTGCTTGCCAGATAATTGTTGAGTCGCTACAAATGCCACCAGTATCACACCGCATACCAATGCAGCTGACATCCAGCCACGATGCCCATGAAAATAATCAGCGGCCTGACGCATTAACGCATGATAGCCAACCGTCACTGGCTGGGATTGCACATGTTCGGCGAGCAGCGTTACTGCCTGACTGCGTGCAGAAGCCAGCCTGGCTACGATTTTCGTATCAAGCTTGGTCAAACCCTGGTCTAATAGTCCTACGATTTTTTTTGCTGTTTCGTGTTCTTGATTCATCGCTCGACTCCTTGCTTTTCGAGCATTGCCGCCAATGTGTGTACCGCGCGCGAACAGTGGGTCTTGACGCTGCCCTGAGAGCATCCCATTGCTGCCGCAGTTTCCGCTACATCCATATCCTCCCAGTAACGCAGAATAAAGGCTTCGCGTTGACGGGCGGGTAGCTTTTGTAGCGCTTGCTCAATTATAGCAATGGTCTGGCTACGCTCAAGTTGTTCCAGTGGCTCATTGCTGTCCTGCTGATTAGCCGAAGCCAGCGTCTCCAGCGGGTCGTGTTCGTCATCATCATCGTTAGAAGTAAATGAAGAAAACAGTGTGGTCCACAGATTACGCACCTTCTGCCGACGCCAGTAATCGCGCATGGTATTCTGCAGGATGCGCTGAAACAGCATGGGGTACTCAGTGACAGGCCGCTCGCCATAGCTTTGCGCCAATTTGAGCATGGCGTCCTGCACAATATCCAAGGCCACATGATCGTCTCGCACCGCATAAGCTGTCTGCTTGAAAGCACGGCGTTCAACTTCGGCGAGAAAATCGGAAAGTTCCTGTGACGTTGCCATCCTGATAACTTTTAATAATTACTAATAATTACGCGCCTTGTCCGCGAACAAACCGTGCAAAGCCTGATTTCAGTATAGCAGGTCTAAATTTTGTTCTAAGGCCGGGTTTTCGCTACAATCGGTTCAATCCTCAATCACTTGGCGTATCGGCTCACATGGGAAAAATCTTGTTACTGGCGATTGCTGTCTGGCTTCTGCTCAGCGTTCTCAAACGCTATCGCAGCAGCTTGGAAACATCAGCGAAGCAAGGCCCCGCGGCTGAAGACATGGTGCAGTGTGCAAGCTGTGGTTTGCATCTGCCAAAACCTGACAGCATCCAGAAAAACGGCCGCTATTATTGCTGCACTGCACATAGCAACGAACCAGGGTCATGACCGCCGTCACTGCTAGCCCGCAGCAAGCTTATCCATTAGATGCCTACTGGCGTTCGATGGGGTATTTCAACCTCTATCGTTTGTTGATAGCCGGCACTTTTGTCGGCACCTATTTTTTTCTGCATGAGCGTATCTGGTGGGATAACTATGACAGCGTGCTTTATCTGCAATCTGCTCTGGGCTATCTGGGTGCCGGCCTGGTTGCAATCACTTTCACTGGACTAAGATGGCCGCGTTTCAACCGCCAGCTTACTCTTCAGGTAATTACTGATATCGGCTTTATCGTTGTTCTGATGTACGCGGCAGGGGGCGTCAAGAGCGGCCTCGGACTGTTGCTGGTGGTGGCAATCGCCGGTGCCAGCCTGATCAGCCAGGGCAGGCTGGCCTTGTTTTATGCGGCACTAGCCAGTATTGCCTTGCTGCTGGAGCAAAGCTATCAACTGCTTACCTGGAATGAGAGCTACAACGATTACACGCATGCCGTCATGCTGAGCCTCAGCTGTTTTGCCACCGCGTGGCTGGCGCACAGTTTCGCCAAACGTACAGACCGCAGCGAGGCGCTGGCCTCACAGCGCGGTATAGACCTGGAAAACATGGCACAAGTGAACGAACTGATTACCCGAGAAATGCCGGACGGTGTGCTGGTAGTCGATAAGGATTTCAACCTGCGCCATCACAATAGTCAGGTTGAAAGCCTGTTTGGCTTCGCTACCAGCACTTGGCATGAGTCTAGCTTGGACCAGTGCATGCCCGAGCTTGCTACCCTGATGCGCAGATGGATAGGCGAAGGCGGTGATATTGGCCCGGCAGCGATGAAACTCAGCAGCGGGGAACGCGAACTGCGGTTGCGATTTATGCCGCTTGGGACCGACCGCAAACAGGGCGCGGTGATTTTCGTCGAAGACTGGAGTCGCGTACAAACGCAGGCACAGCAACTCAAACTGGCCGCGTTGGGGCGCCTCACTGCCAATATTGCGCATGAAATTCGCAACCCACTGAGCGCCATCAGCCACGCCAATCAATTGCTGCAGGAAGAAGACCAACCCCATCCGACGGCAATACGTTTGCTGCAAATCATCGCCGACAACGTGCAGCGCATGGACAAGATGGTAAAAGATGTGCTGGAGCTTAATCGTCGCGATCGTACCAAGCAGGAATTCATAGCATTGCCAGATTTGCTGCGTGAGTTCCACGATCAGTTTTGCCAGGCAGAAAAAGTGCCCGACGCAGGAATGGTGCTAGATCTATCTGAATACAGCCATCCTGTATTGTTTGACCGTCAACACTTGTATCAGATTTTATGGAATCTTTGTCGTAATGGCTGGCAACATAGCCAACAACAGGAAGGTAGCTTAAGCTTGTCGCTGCAAGCACCTAAAAGCGGCTCTACAGTGTGCATCGAGGTAACTGATAACGGCCCGGGAGTCAGTGCGGAGGCGCGCGCGCACCTGTTCGAGCCATTCTTCACCACCGAAGCGGCAGGCACCGGACTTGGCCTGTATATTGCACGTGAACTGGCTGAAGCCAACGGTGCCAGTCTGGAATGTGCGAATACCGCGGTGGGCGGTCAGTTCAGAATTAATCTGAAAAAGGCTTATAGCTAAATGCTGCAGAAACCAAGCTGCCTGGTGGTTGACGACGAAACCGACATTCGCGAGTTATTGGCGTTGACGTTGGAGCGTATGGACATCCGCACTGATAGTGCCAGCAATGTAGAGGATGCCAAACATCTTCTGTCTAAGCAGGCTTATGCCTTGTGTTTGACTGATATGCGCTTGCCGGACGGCAACGGTCTGGATTTGGTGCGGTTTATTGCGCAACACCACCCCGGTCTGCCGGTAGCCGTTATCACCGCCTTCGGTAGCGCGGAAAATGCGGTTTCAGCACTCAAGGCCGGCGCCTTTGATTATCTGACCAAACCCATCTCGCTCAAGCAACTGCGGCCACTGGTGCAGTCAGCACTCAAGCTCTCTAATTCGGAAAGCCCAAGCACCAGCAGCCTGCATCTGATTGGCGATTCTGCCCCCATCAAACAGGCTCGTGCACTGATTGAAAAGTTTGCCCGTAGCCAGGCGCCGGTATATATCAGCGGAGAGTCTGGTAGCGGCAAAGAACTGGCCGCACGTCTGGTGCATATCAACAGCTCGCGGCGTGACAATCCTTTTATCGCGGTGAATTGTGGCGCGATTCCGGAAAACCTGATGGAAAGCGAATTTTTCGGCTACAAAAAAGGGGCTTTTACCGGTGCCCAGCAGGACAAGGAAGGCATGTTTCAGGCCGCCAGTGGCGGTACGCTGTTCCTTGACGAAGTGGCTGACCTGCCGCTGGCGATGCAAGTCAAACTGTTGCGCGCCATCCAGGAAAAAAAGGTGCGCATGGTAGGCGACACGCAGGAAGAGCCTGTGGATGTGCGTATTATTAGCGCCACCCATCGTAACCTGTCACTCATGATGGAAAGCGGGCAATTCCGCCAGGATCTTTACTACCGGCTCAACGTGATCGAACTGAAAATGCCCGCTTTGCGTGATATGCCGCAGGATGTGCCGTTACTGGCACGAAGTCTGCTGGATAAGCAATGTTGTCTGTTGGGTATCGACTCGCCCACACTTGATGAAAGTGCGTTAAAAGTGCTCAGACAGCACCACTTCCCGGGCAATGTGCGTGAGTTGGAGAATATGCTGGAACGAGCCTTGGCTCTATGTGATGGCAAGACCATTCGGGCTGAAGATCTATTGCTGGATGGCGAGGCGGCCCCACGGCAAATTCCGGAA
>JADGRN010000187.1 GCA_017880825.1 Methylophilaceae bacterium
GGCGGCTGCCATGCAACACTGGGCAAACTCTCAGAAAAAACCGACGAATGACTGATACAACTCCAGAAATGATCGACATGGTGTTCGATCTTGACAGCGGGACACTTCCCACCGCTTATCCCTTTGCGCTGTGGGCGGCACTGGTTCACCTAATCCCGGAACTCACGGAAGAAAAGTTTGCCGGGGTTTTGCCGTTGCGCGGAACAGAGAATAATGGAGAAATGCTGCTGCCAAAACGCTCCAAACTGGTGCTGCGCTTGCCGAAGACATTGGCCGACCATCTCGCTGCACGACTTACAGGACAGCAATTCGATATAGCCGGAAATACCATGCGCTTGGGGCCTGCAAAGACACGCCCCATCCAGCCCTCCCCCACAATTCACGCACAGCTGGTAACGGGCATATGCGACGAAGTGCTTTTCGTGGAACACATCAATACACAACTGGGTGAGATGAGGATCAAAGGTAAATTGATTTGCGGCAAACGTCGCGCCATCAAAGATGATCAGCAATCTATGCAGGGGTATAGCCTGGTTGTGCATGACCTGAAACCGGAAGCATCGCTAGAATTACAATTTGTTGGGCTGGGAGAAGGTCGTCAATTTGGTTGTGGCATTTTTGTACCTTATAAAGTCATTTCTGGCTTGAGTGAAGGTTGATTTTTTTATAACGGAGGTCAGTCATGGGATACATGGTTGCAGGTAACGAGCTGGAAACCGATGCGGATGGCTATTTAATAGAGCCTGATTACAGCGAAGAAATAGTGAATGTCATCGCTGCGGCAGAAAACATCGTGTTAACACCCAAGCATTGGCAGGTCATCAACTACATGCGCGATCAGTACCGCGAACACGGACACACGCCCAATTTCCGCAATATGCTGAAAGGCGTTAATGAATTCTGGCCGGAGGCAGACAGCAAAGCCTTGTATGATTTATTTCCAACTGGCCCGGCCAAGCAAGGTGCAAAAGTTGCCGGCCTGCCGCAACCATATGGTAAGGGCGGATATTGAAACAGCGACGTTTCAGAAATTAATAGGACAACTAAAATGAGCACTCAAGACTTGCACGCCAATGTAAAGCTGGATATGCGCGGCCTGACCTGCCCCGCACCGCTGCTCGGTGCCAAGCGCGTGGTCGATGATCTGAAAAATGAGCAAATACTGCTGTTGATCTCAGACTGCCCAGGCACCAAGGACGATCTTTTCTCATGGGCGGAACAGACCCATAACAAAGTATTAAAAACAGAAGCAATGCCGGATGGCGGCACAGGCTACTACGTCATGAAGGGCAAAGGAGAATCGCTCAAAGCGAATGTCATTCTCGATATTCGCGGTGTGCATTGCCCAGGACCAATCGTAGAAGCCAAGAAGCTGTTGAACGGCATGAATTCAGGCGAAATTCTCAAACTTGTCAGCAACTGTCCCGGAATACGTTCCGACATCCTTGGCTGGGCGGACACGACCGGGGTAAAAATCATCAGCACTGTCGAGGCGGCCGCTGGCGAGTATGAATTTTACTTACAAAAGGGCTGGCGCTAACTACTGGCTCACCTGACATGCGTATCAAAAGCCACTGGTTCAAGAGTGAACGGGAAAAAACGCCGCAAGAGATTGCCGGGGCATTGGCTTTTACCATCTGGCGCATCGGCGACAACGCACTCAAAAATACCCGCAAAGCAAATTTTGAGATTGCCATCGGCACACAGTACTTTTCATTTCTCACAGAATTTCTGGTGTTTCTGATTCAAGTTGCGGACCGCATCGCCCATCGCAAATTACCCGCTGAAGTACGCTTTGCATTTACCAGCGCATTGGCAAATCGCGTGGCGGAAACCCTGGCTGAAAATCAGAGCCGATTGATGGGTAACAGCATCGCTGAACATAAGCAGAACTTCATCGACAAACTCAACCAGCGCGCAGGGGAATATGCCGACTTCAACTATGGCAGCGACGGCCCGGAGTTTGCCTTTATCCGTTACCTTGCCTACTGTATGCGTGAAGTCATGGATGAGAAAGATGTCGAATGGGTAATCGACCAGATGATGAGCATCGAAGCACCGGAGGCCGTGGACATGGTGGAGAAAACCATGAGCAATTTGTTTGAAGCAGAACCGAGGCAGCCACGCATCCGAAAAGTCACTAGCGGCGATTGAGTTACACAGGTTCGCACTAACCAGCCGATGCAAAATCCATTCGATCTCGATAATCCTACAGCTTATCTGCGCTGGCGCAATCACAAGCTGGCGCACGCCATCACCAATACCAATGAACTCATCGTCGAAATCAACGATCCACGAGCACTGACTGCGGCTGAATACGCCGCTCTATTGGCACGTTGTCAGCGTAGCAACATGGTGATTTACACTACTGGCGCCGATCCGGCCGATGAAGACATGGTGCGTCAATTCGGACTACAGTTCGGACTGGATAGTCTGGATGCAAATTGGTTGGCGGGCGAACAAGGCATCACACGCGTCACTGTATGCGCTGACGATGGGCAGCGGCAGGCTTATATCCCCTATACCGACCGTGCCATCAAATGGCATACCGACGGCTATTACAATCCGCCTGAACGGCAGGTGCGCAGCTTTGTATTGCATTGCGTGCACAGTGCCGGACAAGGCGGCGGGAATCGCCTGCTGGATCACGAGATCGTTTACCTGATGTTGCGCGACAGCAATGTCGATTTCATCCGCGCACTTTCCGAGCCGGATGCGATGACGATACCGGAACGCACCGATGAACAAGGCGTGGCGCGCGCCGCGCAGACCGGCCCTGTGTTCTCGATAGACCCGGCAAGCGGGACGCTGCACATGCGCTATACCGCACGCACCCGCAGCATCGAGTGGAAGCAGGACGCAACCACGCTGGCGGCTGTCGCCGCGTTGGAAAAACTGCTCGCTTCGGACCTGCCGCACATCCACCGCACACGGCTCGAACCCGGCATGGGGCTATTGTGCAACAACGTGCTGCATGACCGTGCCGCCTTCGATGATGATGCGACCGCACCACGCCTGCTGTTTCGGGCGCGTTATCATGATCGAATCGCGGGAACATAGCTGACTTGATTTGAACCTGACAAGGACATCCCTACAGGGAAATCGGCATAGGGGGCAGCCATTATAGCTGCGCCCCTGCCACACCACCGGGCATGCGGGTCCGCACCGGGCGGTTCGAGGAGTTGAGGTCATGAGAGAC
>JADGRN010000041.1 GCA_017880825.1 Methylophilaceae bacterium
CCTGAATACATCCATCAAAGAAAAATCGATCCAAGAGGCTTATATTTTCCCAAGTCGCCCGAAAAAGGAGTTTTTCAACAGAATAGGTCGATCTGAGACATCCAGTTCGATCTTGATGGGTGTATCCAATAGAAGACATAAGAATTCATATTTAAAATAATAACTTAGCTTATTTTCAGGATACGACCGTCTCTGGTTGGAGACAAAAAAATCATCCTTTAATTTGTAACCATATGAATTAAAAAGGTTTTATAAGATGGCGCGATGTTTGCTATCTCCCATATGTCGCACTTTTGCAATAACTTTATGGGGGTGAGTATGGACGCATCTATTCAATCACGGCAAAACTCTGACTCCTTGGCATGGTCAAGCCAACAACCAATACCAATCAATGATCCCCTGGTGCCCAATGAAGTTCGCAATGCTTTAAGCAGCACTGCCGAGACAAATAGATTATATCGAGTGGTAACGCCGAGCATTGTTGAATGGTGGTTGTTGGATTTTGATGGGGAACTGTTGAACATTTTTTGGCAGGATGGAAAAAAATGTTTTTGACTCGGGCTATGCCACGATCCGAGCTCGAACTGAAGTTAGATGAATGGCAGAATGGGTCGAAAACAGACCAATTAAAAATTAATTGCTGGCAAAAGCAGATGATACAGTGAGCATGATCAAAAACTTGGCCTTAAATCTTCAGCAATTACGAACCCATGTGGTAGCCGATGATACGTTCGACTTCGTTGCGTGATCCCAGAATTACCGGAACGCGCTGATGCAGGGCATTCGGCAGCATGTCCATGATGCGTTCACGGCCGGTGGAACTCGTCCCTCCGGCCTGCTCCACGATGAATGACATCGGGTTGGCTTCATACATCAGGCGTAGCTTGCCAGCCTTGCTCGGATCCTTGGTATCTTTTGGATACAGGAACACGCCGCCGCGCATCAGAATGCGGTGCACTTCGGCCACCATGGAGGCTATCCAGCGCATGTTGAAATTTTTCGCGCGCGGGCCATCCTTGCCCGCCAGGCATTCTTCCACATAGCGCTGCACCGGCTGTTCCCAGAAGCGTTCATTGGATGCGTTGATGGCGAATTCCTCGGTATCCACAGGAATCTGAATGTCAGGATGGGTCAATATGAATTCGCCAATATCGCGATCCAGTGTAAACCCATTCACGCCACGACCGAGAGTCAGCACCAGCATGGTTGAAGGGCCATACAGCGCATAGCCGGCACAGACCTGGGTGGCGCCGGGCTGCAGGAAATCCCTGACCAGCGGATTTGTCACGCCCGCCGGACAACGCAGGATGGAAAAAATGGTGCCGACCGAGACATTCACATCAATGTTGGATGAGCCGTCCAGCGGATCGAACAACAGCAGGTATTTGCCGCGCGGATATTGCGCCGGGATCGAATACACATCATCCATTTCCTCCGACGCCATCGCTGCCAGGCGGCCGGCCCACTCGTTGGACTGGATCATGATGTCATTGGAGATGACATCGAGTTTTTTCTGTGTTTCACCCTGTACGTTTTCACTGCCGGCCGAGCCCAGCACGCCTACCAGCGCGCCTTTGCTGACGGTATTGGAGATGATCTTGCAGGCCAGCACCACATCATTGACCAACCCGGTAAAAGCACCACTGGCGCCGGACACCTGACGCTGCTGTTCGATGATGAACTGAGTAATGGTCTTGCCATTCATGTTATTTCCTCAAAATTGTAAAAAAGCTGACGGATTTTTACCCGCAAGCAAAGTGTTTCATTTTTACAACGTAATGTTAACACGCCCTGCCGGGGCACCTCCAAAACAGTGGACAAGGCATTGTTGCTCGGATACAGTTGCGCCGTAGGCAGATGTAAAACGCTGGGTAAATCCAGTCAAAATAACAACTTCTTGGAATCAAACATGCGCGCGAATACAACCGCTATCATCTTCGGTGTTTTACTTGTGGGAATGCTTGGTGGTTGTGCCACTCAGGAAAACAGAGACCCGCTGGAAGGTATCAATCGCGGCATTTACAAGTTCAACGATACTGCCGACAAGGCTGTTATCAAGCCAATCGCCGGCGCTTACAAGGCCGTTCTGCCCAGCCCGATTCGTGGCGGCGTCAACAACTTCTTCACCAACCTCGGCATGTTCGTCACCACCATCAACGACTTGCTGCAATTCAAGTTCAGTAAAGCCATGGATGATGCCGGGCGCTTCGTCATCAACAGTACGGTAGGTGTGCTGGGCCTGATAGACGTGGCTTCCATGGATAATGTACCGAAAAATAATGAAGACTTTGGCCAAACCCTGGGCTACTGGGGCCTAGGTAACGGCGCCTACATCATGCTGCCATTCCTCGGGCCAAGCTCAGTGCGTGATACCACTGGCTTGGTCGTTGATACCTTTGCGTTTGATCCCATTACCTACCTCGACAATCCGGCTGCGCGCAATAGCCTGCGTCTGGTCAAGTTCATTGATAAACGCGCGCAATATCTGCCAGCCAGCGACTTGCTGGACGAGGCAGCGCTGGATCCTTACTCATTCATGCGTGATGCTTATTTCCAACGCCGTGAAAGCCAGGTCAATGATGGCGCTCCGAGCAAGACTGACGACAGCGAATATAATGAAGCGCCGGCAGCAACGACAGATAGCAGCGGCCAGGCAAAATAGACGAAACCTGCGTACGCGACAACGTCATGCAAAAAGCCCCGATACGTCGGGGCTTTTTTATTAGCTACTTTTCAAGCCTATTCTCCGGCAACCGTCATACGTTCAATCAGTATCGATCCGGTCTGGTTGGAGCCCTGTACCAGCACATCATTGCCTATCGCCACGATCTGCATGAACATCTCGCGCAGATTTCCGGCTATGGTGATTTCCTCCACCGGATAAGCTATCACGCCGTTTTCCACCCAGAAACCTGCCGCGCCGCGTGAGTAATCGCCGGTTACCAGGTTAATGCCATGACCAAGCAACTCCGTCACCAGCAGCCCTGTGCCCATGGTTTTGAGCAGGCCGTGCAAATCGAGCTCGCCATGGCTCACTAGCAGATTATGGTTGCCGCCCGCATTACCGGTAGTGGTCATCCCCAGCTTGCGTGCGGAGTAGCTGGACAGCATATAGCCTTGCAGCACACCATCGGCGACCAGCTCACGTTCTTTGGTGGCGACACCTTCATTATCGAAAGGCGCGCTGGCTAAGCCGCGCTTCAGGTGTGGCTGCTCGAAAATACTGACGCAGGGGGCCAGTACCTGTTTGCCCAGGCTGTCGAGCAGAAAAGAGGATTTGCGATACAGATTACCGCCGGATATCGCCGAGACCAGATGTGAGATCAGCCCGGAAGCGACCGGTGCTTCAAACAATACCGGCACTTGTGCGGTCTTTACCGGCCTGCCGCCTAAACGGCGCACTGTACGCTCGCCAGCCAATCGACCGACGAAGTGTGCCGAGTCCAGATCATCCGCGCAGCGGGCGCTGCTGTACCAGTAATCGCGCTGCATGTTGTCGCCATCTTCGGCGATGACGGAGCAGCTTATGCCGTGGCGCGAACTCGGATAGCCCGCGCTGAAACCGTGACTATTGGCGTAGGCAAACATGCCTTCATAGGTGGAGACGCCGGCACCTTCGGAATTGGTGATGCGCGCGTCCACCTCGAGCGCAGCCGCCTCGCAAGCCTGGGCCAGCTCAATCGCCTGTTCCACCGAGAACGACCAGGGATGATGCAAATCAAGATCAGGAATGTCGCGCGCCAATAAACTGGCATCAGCCAGGCCGCAATACTCATCCTGGGCGGTGTAACGGGCGATGTTGCAGGCCGCAGCGACCGTGTCCTGCAACGCTTGCGGCGATAAATCCGTGGTACTGGCGTGGCCTTTTTGCTGGCCAAAATACACCGACACTGACATGCCCTTATCACGGTTGTACTCTATGGTCTCCGTTTCACCCATGCGCACCGACACATTCTGGCCAAAACCCAGGTTGATTTCAGCCTCGGCGGCGCTCGCGCCTGCGGTTTTGGCCAAGCGTAAAACACCTTCGCTCATTTCTTGCAACTGGGCCAGGGAATAGGTAAAACGTGGTTCGCTCGCTGGTTTTTGGTTCACAGGAGGCTCTCAAAAAAACTGTTATGATAGCTCAGTATGAAACCTAACAAGACAGATGATTCTCTGGATTCCGCAGATTTGGAACCTATCAGCAAAACCAGGCGCAAAGCTGAAGCAGACGCTCTGCAAGATATCGGCGTCAAGCTGGTTGAGCTGCCGAAAGACAGGCTGGCCAAGCTGGACTTGCCTGAACGGCTGCTGGATGCGGTGTTTGAAGCCAAACGCATTACCGCCAACGGCGCCACACGCCGCCAGAGGCAGTACATCGGTAGCCTGATGCGTGATATTGATGTTGCACCCATCGTTGATCAACTGCAGCGCTGGGAAGGCAAGCATAGCGCTGAAAACGCCTATTTTCACCAGCTTGAGCGTTGGCGCGACCGCCTGCTCAGCGATGAAAATGCACTCTCGGAATTTATGCAGCTTCATCCACGCGCAGACACTCAGCAATTACGTACACTGATTCGGAATAACCAGCGCGAGCTGACAGCCAACAAGCCGCCAAAAAGCAGCCGTGAGTTGTTCAAATTGCTGCGCGAGATTGTTGAAACTGAAACCTCAACTGCTACCGAGTCTGATATTTCGCAAGTGTGAGCTGGCAACCCGACACGGGCTGATGTGATCACTTTTACTACCAGCTAAAGCACGTCACACACAATCAATAGTACATTTACCAGAGAGCGCACTATGGAGCATTCTCCTGCAATACTTCACGCCAAACATCTGCTATTCCTGTTAGGCATCGTCCTAGGTTCTGGCATGTTGGCCGGCTTTATCGCGCGATTGCTGCGCGTACCTGATGTCGTACTGTTCTTGTTGGCAGGCATGGCGCTAGGCGGCGCGGGCTTGGACGTCATCAACATCAAGATTGATTCGACGCTTAATCAGCTATTGCTGATTTTTGGCTCGTGCTACATATTGTTTGATGGCGGTGCCAGCGTACGCCTGAGTGTATTACGCAATGTCTGGCCTACCTTGCTGATTATCTCCACCATAGGTGTGCTGATCAGCAGTTTCGTCACCGCCTACGCGGTGCAATTTTTTCTGGGCCTGCCGTTTATAGTGGCGCTACTGTTGGGCGCTACCATCGCCTCGACCGATCCCGCCACGCTGGTGCCTATATTCAAGCAAGTGCGTATCCGCGCCAAAGTGGCGCAGACTGTGATGAGTGAATCTGCCTTCAACGATGCGATGGCTGCGATTCTTACTTTCACAATCCTCGGCATTGCCATGGGGCGTAGCGAGTTTTCGCTGAGCGATAGCCTGCTCGACTTGACCAAACAAGCTGTTTTCGGTTTGGCAGGCGGTGTGGTCTTAGGTTACTTGGCGGCCGTGTTTATTGCGCACGATAAGTACAGTTTCCTGGCAGAATTCGCACCCTTGGTCACGTTAATGGCCGTAGTGGCGGCTTACCTGAGCGCCGATAACTTGCAAGCCAGCGGCTTTATGGCGGTATTTGCATTTGGCATTGTGCTGGGCAACAAAGACCTGTTTGGTTTCAAAATGAGCCATGAGGATGAGTTAAAGCTGGAGGATTACATCCTTACTACCTCGCTCATCATGCGTATTTTCATTTTTGTGCTGCTAGGCTCGCAAGTGAATTTCGCCCTGCTCCAGCAGTATTTCTGGGGTGCCCTGGGCGTGGTATTGGTATTCATGTTGATTGGCCGACCACTGGTGGTGTTTGCCTGCGCCCTGCCTGACCGCCGTGCCAAATGGCAGATCAGAGAGTTACTATTCATGTGCTGGACGCGCGAGACCGGCGTTATCCCCGGCGCCTTGGCTGGCATGCTGGTCGGCATGAAAGCGCCCTATGCCGACGTCATCGCTGCCGTGACTTTTATGGCGATCCTGCTGACGATCATATTGCAGGCCACCACCACCGAGTGGCTGGCACGCAAGCTGGAGCTGCTGGAAACAGAAAGTTCGCTGGAAACGGGCGGCTAGATTAACAGGCTGTATCACGACTCGCTACGGATTCCGTTTCATCCTTTCCGGGCGGCAGGAAAAACTCGCGCGGATGTTGATATAACCGAAGCAGCATGGCTTTGACCAACATACGCCACTGGGCAAAAGTAACCTTGCGCGACTTCATCGCGACATAGAGCGCCAAGGCAAAACTCACCAGCAGATTGGCCATGGCAATCAAGGCTACACCCAAACAAGCCATCAACAGCACGCGCAACGGCACATCAAAATCGAGGCCGATCAGCGCATAGCCAACAAAGGCCGAAGAAAAAGTCACATGGCGAATATCCACCGGTAGGCCAAGCAGCACGCCCACCGCCGCCATACCGCCGAGCATGCAGCCGAAGTAGAAATTCCCCGCCAGCGCACCCAGGTTGTTCTCTATGTAAGCAGCCACCCGATCAAGCCGCGCTTGACCTAGCAACTTTTGCAGCCAGCCCAATGCGCGCAAGCGTTGTGGAATCTTGTTGTAGATAGCCAGATTGTCATGATAGCCCGCTACCAGCCCGGACAGGAACAGGCACACACCTGCGATCGCAGCATAGAATACAGCTCCGCTTTGCACAGGGTTGACGTCCACCAGCAACTGCCGGGCTTTTTCCGGCGTGACAAAATGTACCCCGCTGGCCATATAAATCAGCCAGGCAATCAGCATGGCCATAGGCACCACCACCACCACATTGCCCATAATCGCTATGAACTGACTGCGCATGGTTTGTGCAATCACTACGGCCAGGTTGTCCATCTCCTTCGCTTTGCCGCCACTCTCGCCGATGCTGGCGGCAATCGCCGCAGCGGTCATGGCTGGTTGCTTGGTGGCCACGGTGAAGTGCAGGATATGGATCAGCACAAAGCCCAAACCGTAATTGAGACTGAACACGATGGCCTCAGTCAGCGGCGGCATGTGTTTGCTGGCGACGATAATTTTCAGCATGCTCATGACGGCGATGATGAGGCCCGCGCCCATCGCCGAATACAGCAGATCCAGATACTCTCTGCGCGTTTGCGTGATGTAGTGTTCACCGGCACGGCTGGCATTTTCAGTCACGCGCAACGCCATCAGCTCGGTATTCTCCCGCCAGTGCTGGGCCACATCGTTTTTATGGCCCTCGGCTGAAACCAGCGTTTTGAACAACGCGATAAAAGCCGCATTACTATCCTCACTCGCTCGCAAGCTCACCACTATCTGCAGCAATGTTTCCAGCCGCGTAATTTGCTGAGTTAAGCGCTGTAGTAAAAAAGTAAGATGGATGCTGGTACCGCTTTGCGAGCTATTGCGGCGTATCCTGGCAATGATTTCGCGGCATTGATCGAGCATCACCAGAACATGAAGTTCATCAGTCGGCTGATCCAGTTTTTCTGGCTGGCTTGATCGTCCGGCGAGAAAAGCGTTTAACTCTATATTCTGCACAATAAAAGGCGATTGATGGTCTTCCAACTCGGGATGATTGCGAATCAGCTCCGGCTCCAAACCCAGCGCAGAAATCCGATAGGAAAGCACTTGCACGCCATCGAGCAAACCATCCATACAGGCGGACAATAGTGCTACGGGTGCCTGGTCAAAACTAAGCGCCTGCAGCAACTCAAGCCACGCAGAATCCGGCACAGCAAACACCCAGTGTTCGTCGCCAGGCTTGGTGAAGATATGGGCAAACAAGTCTTTAAGGTAATTTTGGTCAACCGCGTCCGGCAAAATCTTATGGCTGATACGCCGCCACATTTCGCTGAAAAAACCGCTGCTGGGCTGAATGCCCGAATCCACATACAGCGAGACCGGCTTGCGTTCAGCCAGTAATGTCAGGATTGCATCACGCAGCGGCGGTGCCAATTGCGGCTGATTCTGCAGCACATGGCACAGCGCCTGTAATGCGTGTAGCGCATGTTCAGGATGACTGGCGCTCGCTGGCCGCAGTTGTTTAATCAATTCTGCCAAAAGAATGGCAGGGTCTCTGCCCCGTTCTTTATATAGTCGCAATAAATTTTCTATCATGCTCAGGTTGGCGTTACTCGACAAGAATTCCGGGAAGGTCTGATTTAACCACGAGAGTATTACATGGACGTAATGCTAATCGACCAAAAGCGCAAGGCCACATCGGTAGCCTTGCGTTAAGTGGCCTCACTGCCTAGCGTTTCGGATTGAGCGTCATGGCTACCGTCAGGTCGTTTTCACCCCGGCGTAACGCCACATTCACGGTTTGCCCCGCATAGCGCTGCGCGGCTTCGGTTAAGGCTTCCGGCTTCAACAAGGCTATCTCGCCAATACGCAGCAGCACATCATCTTTCACTATCATTGCCTTGTCTGCGGGAGACTTGTTGACCACTGCCAAGACGGTCAGCCCTTTTATGCCTTGGTCTTCAGTCGGGCCTTTGATGTGCACACCAATCAGCGGCGGTGCCAATTTTACCCAATAGGTTGCAAAGTACTCATACAGTGTCTGTTCTTGTGGCAGCAGCTTGCCGTTATCCGCCAGCTTTTTCTCTTCCTCAGTCATTTTTGACTGCTCGCGCAATTTGTTCAATGTCACACTAACCGGGGTAATGCCTATCAGCTTGGTATAGACCAGCACCAAGTCAGCCTTGATCAGTTTGGCTTGCTCATTCAATTTCTCCGGCGCCACATCGGGACCTTCAAACTTGGAATAACCCAGCATATCGAAGCCGTTTTCCAGCATGCTCTGATAATCACCAGTCTGGTCGTTACCGCGATAAACTCGCGGTCCACCGGCATCAGGTTGCAGCGCAATTTCGGGTCTTTTACGAGCGTTATAAAATTTGATGTAGGGGTTTTCAACCACATTTTCTTCAGCTGCAGCCGCATTGTTCGGTTGCTTGCCCTTGCCTGCACTGGCACAGCCAAACAGACTAAAGGCCAGCATGGTTAAAATGATGAGTAAGCGCATGTTTTTCCTCTCCGTTGTATGTATGCCGCATGGCTGGGGCGGCAATACGATACGATGGTATGATAAATATTGTTACAAAAATTATGACAATCACAATGGCAAAACAATTCATTCGTATCGGTTTGGTATCCATCAGCGATCGCGCATCCAGCGGTGTTTACGAGGACAAGGGCATTCCTGCGCTTAAAGAATGGCTGGATAAAGTGCTCACATCCCCATGGGAAGCCATCGCACGTGTTATCCCGGATGAGCAGCCAGACATCGAATCCACATTACGCGACCTGGTAGACCATGAAAACTGCGGCTTGGTGCTTACTACCGGCGGCACTGGACCTGCCCTGCGCGACGTTACACCGGAGGCCACGCTGGCCGTGGCCGACAAGGTCATGCCGGGCTTTGGCGAGCAGATGCGCCAGATCAGCCTGCATTTTGTGGCAACTGCCATTCTCTCGCGGCAAGTCGCGGTGATTCGCAAACAAAGCCTGATCATCAACCTGCCCGGGCAGCCGAAATCCATCGCACAAACGCTGGAAGGACTAAAAGACGAGGCCGGTAATACTGTGGTGCATGGCATTTTCGCTGCTGTGCCGTATTGCCTGGATTTGATCGGAGCACCTTACATCGAGACTGATGAAACCATCGTCAAGGCATTCCGTCGCGTGTTGAATGAGCCGGTCAAAGCGAACCAACTCTTCTACCTCGGCGACGACGACGAACAGCCA
>JADGRN010000042.1 GCA_017880825.1 Methylophilaceae bacterium
GTTAAGCCCGTTTGGACTGGCTTACCTGCATGTGGTGGAAGGCGGTACACTCGGCCTGGAAGTTGCGCCGTTTGATTTTGTCGAATTGCGCAAGCGTTTCCAGGGCCTTTACATGGCCAACCTGAGCTACGATAAAGCACGCGGTAATGCCGCGCTGGCAGAAGGCCGGGCAGACTTGATTGCCTATGGCGTGCCTTACCTCGCCAATCCGGATCTGGTGGAACGCTTTGCCAAGGACGCGCCGCTTAATGAGCCTGACCAGGGCAGTTTTTATGGTGGCACAGAGAAGGGCTACACCGACTATCCAACACTGGGGAAGGCGTAATGAAAAAGCCAGCGATTACCCAGGTGCCGGTGCAGGAAACTATTGCCGAGAGGTGGAGCGGGCGCGCATACGACGCCAGCAAAAAGGTCAGCACCGAACAGACGCTGGCCTTGCTGGAAGCTGCGCGCTGGGCGCCTTCCTGCTATGGCGATCAGCCCTGGCGCTTTATCGTGTGGGATAAGCATGCTGATGCGGCAAGCTGGCAAAATGGCTTCGATTGCCTGATGCCGGGCAATCAGGCCTGGGTTAAGGATGCGCCATTGCTGCTTTTGATCACGGCAAATAGCCTGTTCAACCACAACGGCCAGCCAAACCGCTGGGGGCAGTATGACAGCGGCGCGGCAACGGGAAACCTGTGTCTGCAGGCTGCCTCCATGGGGTTGATGGCGCACCAGATGGGTGGCTTCGACGCTGACAAGGCACGCCAGGTTTTTGCTATCCCCGAACAATACGCACTGATGGCAATGATGGCGCTAGGCTACCCAGCCGATATTTCCACGCTGAGCGCTGAAGTGCTGGAGCGCGAGACAGCGCCGCGTCAGCGTCGAGCGCTGGGAGAACTGTTCTTTTCCGGCGCTTGGGGCAAGCCTATCATCTGATAGAATGTCGGCTTGATTAATTTAGGGGAATGCATCATGGCCGTTGTCGAACTTACCAAAACCAATTTCAAGCAAGCCATCGAGGCCAATGACTTCGTAATAGTTGATTTCTGGGCACCGTGGTGTGATCCCTGCCTGACTTTTACCGATGTTTTCAAACAAGCGGCAGAAAATAATCCTGATATTCTATTCGGCATGGTCAATACCGAAGCCGACCCGGAAATTGGCGATTACTTTGAGGTGAAACAGATCCCCGGTGTGCTGGTGATTCGTGAGCAGGCCGGCATTCATGCACAGGTGGGTGAGATCGGCGGCCCTGCCTTGGAGAAAATTATCGAATGGGCACGCGACTATGACCTGACCCAGGTGCGTGAATATTATACCCAGCTAGCCAGCGGGCAAGCCGCCAAAGCCTAGCATCAAAAGCCGGCAGGAAATTTAGAACGAACCGCGGCTAATCAGTTTAAACAGGTAATAAGCGCCGACAGCCATCAACACATAGAGCGGCAGATTGCCCCGGCCCGATTCTGGGCCAGCGTCAGGGGACAACATCCAGCGGTTCAGCAGGAAAACAAACAACACGGCAACCGGGATGAAAAGTAATCCCATCGGTGAAAACAGTATTTTGTCGACCAATTGCCTGAACCAGCCTTGATCGCGGAAAACTTCAACAGCTAATCCTATTAGCCCGATAAGTACCAGGCTGATTTCCCCGACTGACAGCAGGGTTGCTATTAGTGAATCTGGTTTGAGTTTATTTTTCATGGCGCTCGTCCTTGCTTATGCAGTTAAGTTAATAGCGGCTGGATGGCAAGTCAAGAGTTTGCCTTAAAACCGCTTAACCGGGATTTTCTGGCAGGTATTTGGCGGGGTCTACCGACTTGCCCAAACGGCGAATTTCAAAATGCAGTTTAACGCGGTCGGTATCTGTGTTGCCCATCTCAGCAATTTTCTGGCCCTTGGCAATCTGTTGGCCTTCCTTTACCAAAATCTGGCTGTTGTGCGCATAGACCGAAAGATAGGTCCTGTTGTGCTTGATAATCACCAGCTTGCCGTAGCCGCGTAAGTCAGTCCCGCTGTAAATGACCTTGCCCGAGGCGGCGGCCAGCACCGATTGGCCCGGCTTGCCATCAATATCGATGCCTTTGCTGGCGGCATCGTTAAAGCCTGCCAGTAGCTTGCCCTTGGCCGGCCATGCCCAATCGATCGCTTCGTCGTCCGCGGCCGCCATGTTATCCGGTTTTGCAGCATCAGGCTTACTGGTTTCGGCAGGTTTTTCTGCCGGCTTGGTTGCTGCTGCATCAGAAGGCTTTTCGACCGGCTTTGCTGGAGGCTTTGGGGTAACCATCATAGCCTGCTCGCTGTAGGGCTCACGCAAGGCCTTGGGTTCGTCGAATAACGGCACTCCATCAACAACGTTGCTTTGCACAGCAGCTGCAGCAGGAGCGGCTGTTAGAGGCGGCGGTGAACTGAGAGGTGTTACCACCACATCCGGGTTTTCGTTGGGCGCGCTGCTTATCCTGGATTCTTTGAGCGATTCTTTCAGCTTGATTTGTTGGCCAATGTGGATGGTGTAAGGCGGCTGGATGTTGTTCCTTTGTGCAATTTCCTTGTAGTCATAGCCAAATTCCAGGCCAATGCTATGCAAGGTGTCGCCCTTTTTTACCGTGTAGCTTTCTGGCCGTTGATCTTTTTCCGCTATCGCGGCTTTTTCTGAGGCCGCAGGTTTTGCTGGCAGCGGTTTTTGGCTGGCAGGGATACGCTCGACTACCGGTGCCTGTTCGCTGGTGGCGCAGGCCGCCAATGCCAGAAAAACCAGCCAGAGTAAGTATCTCAACGCGTACCCCCCAGCAACGGTACGAATTTGACGGCTTCCAACCTGGTCTGCCGGTATTCGTCTTTAGTACGCTCTATCAGCATCAAAATCTGCTCTTCGGCGCCGACCGGAATCACCATGCGTCCACCTATCGCCATTTGCTGCAGCAGTTCTTCGGGGATATGGCCGGAAGCGGCGGTCACGATAATGCCATCGAACGGGGCCAGTTCAGGCAGGCCCATCGTACCGTCGGCATGTTGCAGCTTGATGTTGCTCAATTTCAGCTCGCGCAGGTGGTTGCGTGCTTTTAGTAACAGCGGCCTGATACGTTCCACCGAGTAGACTTGCTTGGCCACCTTGGACAGCACAGCGGTCTGGTAGCCGCAGCCAGTGCCGATTTCCAGCACCTTATCCAGCCCGCTACCGGCGCGCAGGATTTCTGTCATACGCGCCACGATGTAAGGCTGGGAGATGGTCTGGCCATAGTTGATTGGCAGCGCGATGTCTTCATAAGCACGTGAGGCGATGGCCTCGTCTACGAAAATGTGACGCGGGATTTCCAGCATCGCTGCCAGCACCACTTCGTCGCGGATACCTTCCTCACGCAGGCGCGTAATCAGGCGCTCACGCGTGCGCTGCGAGGTCATGCCGATGCCGTGTATCACGCTACTCATAAGCGGCTACTCATTTTGCTGAACATGCTTCCCTAGCCAGGCTTTCAGGCCATCCAGTTGTTTGTATTGGGTAAGGTCTATCTGTAACGGCGTCAGCGAAACCTGGCGCTGTTCCAGCGCATAGAAATCCGTGCCGTCGCCTGCATCCTGCGCATTGCCCGCCGCGCCCACCCAATACACAGTCTCGCCACGCGGCGTGGTGGATTTAGTCACGGACTCGGCCTTGTGGCGCTTGCCCAGGCGCGTAATCACCATGCCTTGCAACGCTTCGTAGGGCAGATCCGGCACATTGATATTGATCAGCAGTGGTGGCGGGAAGCCCGTTTTTTGATAGCGTTTTACCAATTCAACCACCACTTTTGCCGCAGCCTCGAAATGCGTGGCGTTATGCTGTGACATCGACACCGCAAATGAGGGGATGCCTAACAAATAGCCTTCCATGGCAGCTGCCACGGTACCAGAGTAAATCGTATCGTCGCCCATGTTGGCACCGTCATTGATGCCGGAAATCACCATGTCTGGCGCTTCCTCCATTAATCCAGTTAATGCCAGATGCACGCAATCGGTGGGTGTGCCGTTGACGTAAAAATAGCCGTTGGCAGCCTGGCGCACGGTGAGCGGGCGGTCCAGGGTGAGTGAATTGCTGGCGCCGCTGCGATTGCGTTCAGGCGCCACCACGATGATTTCAGCCAGTTTTGAGAGATGTTCGGCCAGGATGGCCAATCCTGGGGCAAAGTAACCGTCGTCGTTGGAAAGCAGTATGCGCATAGCCAAATTATAGTTTAATGCGTCGTAGTTCTGGTCAACCGTGCATAAAAAATCGCACAGATAAAAAAGATGACTGTCAGTGTCACTTCAATTAGCGCCAGCCTGGCTGAAACGCCCTGGTCGGCCCAAGCGCGTACTACACCTTCGGTGAAGTAGACCAGGATAAACATGCTCGCCCACTGGTAGGTGTAACGCTTACCCTTGAGTATGCCGAACAGTGGCAGTAATAGCGGTAAGGTTTTCAGAATCAGCAGGGAGCCTTGTGGTTTCAGTGGCGCCAGCCAGCCTTCCCAGGCCAGGCACAGCATGATGAGTGCGACCAGGCTGCTGCCGGCGCCTAAACGTAACGCCCGTATCATGTGCGGCAAGCTTTGGACATGGCTACCAGCGCGGCCCTGGCAGAAAGTGCGTCCGTCACCGGTTGTTCAAAATTGAAACGTAGCATCCTTTCGCCAGTCTGATTTTTTGCTAATACATCAAAGCCATCGCTATCAATCCCCAGCATTTCAGCGCTCTCAGCGTTGACGCCATGAAAATGTTTGCAGTAAGCAAGCAGGCTATCGGCATGGTCGGTATTCATATGTTCAAGCATGCCGGCTTCCAGATCGGCAAGTTGATTGGGCGGTGAGGCCAGTTCTTTACTTGCCACCCATGAAATTTTGCCAAAACCGCCGATATAGCGTGCCTGGCATATCTGGATGCGATAAAACGAGAAGTCGTGCGTCTCAAAATATTGCGCAGCTGACGGAAAGTAGCGTAAATAACGTGCGCGTAGCAACATGTCATCCTTATCTGTTGGGCTGGCATCGCCCATCAACGTGAGGCGCGCGTTGGCATGTAAATCCTCCGTACCGGCAAATACCAGCAAGGACACTTTGGGATTGGAAATGATATTTTTAGTGTGCTCGGCCAAGGTGCTGATGAGAATGAGCGGTTGACCATCATGATCCAGCACAAACGGCGCGACAGAGCCAAACGGATAGCCTTCAAACTTGGCGGAAATGGTTGAAAGTATGCCGCTACGAGTACTTCTTAAAAACTGCCTTGCCTCTTCAGCGACGCTCATGCGGAAAGTTTTAGCGCTGTTTCAGCCAATCTCTTGCCCAATGCGATGCAAAGCTTGCGTTCATCTTCAGTGATCGGCCTATCATCAGCCGTACCACCCACGTGGCTGGCGCCATAAGGCGTACCGCCAGAGGCGGTAGAAGAGAGCTCTGGCTCGGAATAAGGCAGGCCGACCATGATCATGCCGTGGTGCATGAGCGGCATCATCATGGTGATCAAGGTAGTCTCCTGCCCACCGTGCATGGAGCCGGTCGAGGTAAATACAGCGGCTGGCTTGCTGATGAGTGTGCCTTTCAGCCACAGGCTTATCGTGCCATCCAGAAAATATTTCATGGGTGCCGCCATGTTGCCGAAGCGGGTCGGGCTGCCGAGCGCCAAGCCTATGCATTCCTGTAAGTCTTTCAGTTCGGCATAAGGTGCACCGCTGGTAGGCACTTTGGGCTCGGTCGCTTCGCAGTTGGCCGATACCTTGGGCACGGTACGGATACGCGCCTTGACGCCTTTGATACTCTCGATACCACGTGCAATCAGCTGCGCCATCTCGCGCACCGCACCGCCTTGGGAGTAGTAGAGAACGAGAATTTCTTTCATTTTTTTCTTTTATCCTTGATACGCTGTTTTTGCGTATCCACTTCGAACAAACCTATGGTCTTGATCAGGTCACTGAACTTGCCGTAGCCGTAATTGCGTGAGTCGAAGGCAGAGAAATTCTTCACGATATGTTTTTTCACCTCGCCCATGTGAGCAAAGCCATCATCGTCAGACAGTGCTTCAATGGCTGAGCGAATGAGCGTGACCAGCTTGGCGTCCATGGCGAGTTCTTTGGAATTTTTCTTGATACCGGGGGCTGCCAGGTTATTACTACTCTCTGAGGTTGCAGTCTTTGCAGGTTTGATTTCCGGGCTGGTTTTGAATTTATCCGATGGCGTTGCGGTTTCTTTTGAATCCGCTGTCGCTGTATCGACAATCTTGTTCTGTGACAGAATCTCGATATAGATGAACTGATTGCAAGCAGCCATTAATGATTCCGGCGTTTTTTCTTCGCCAAAACCGTAGACCAGCTTGCCGGATTCGCGGAATCGAATCGCCAGCCTGGTGAAATCACTATCGCTCGAAACAATGCAGAAGCCATCCAGCGGTGCCGTGTAAAGCAGGTCCATAGCGTCAATGATGAGGGCGCTATCGGTCGCGTTTTTGCCTTTGGTGTTGGCGTACTGCTGTATCGGCTGGATGGCGTGTTTGGGCAGTATTTCCTTCCAGCGGTTTAACTGATTTTGGGTCCAGTCGCCATAAATACGCCTGACGCTCGCGTCTCCAAATTTGGATATTTCTTCGAACAACTCATCAATGATGCCGACCACCTTGAAGGTATTATCCGCATCAATCAGCACAGCGAGTCGCGGGTTATTTTTATCTGTGATCAATTTGCTAGCTCCTTGAGTTTAATCAATCCGTTTCGCCAGTTCCACGGCCTTGCCGATGTAGCTCGCAGGTGTCATTTCAAGCAGCAACTGTTTAGCGGACTCGGGGATTTTCAGTGCCTTGATGAACACATGCAATGATTCCTTGTTGATGCCGCCTTTGCCCCGGGTGAGTTCCTTCAGCTGCTCATACGGGTTTTCCACACCATAGCGGCGCATCACGGTCTGAATCGGTTCGGCCAGTACTTCCCAGTTGTGGTCGAGGTCGTCTGCCAGTTTGGCGAAGTTGGCCTCAAGCTTGCTCAGACCCTTGAAGCAGGAGTCATAGCCAAGCAGTGTATAGCCAAATGCCACACCCATGTTACGTAGCAAGGTGGAGTCGGTTAAATCGCGTTGCCAACGCGAGATTGGCAGCTTTTCTGCCAGGTGGCGCAGCATAGCGTTGGCCAGCCCCAGGTTGCCTTCTGAGTTTTCAAAATCTATCGGGTTAACTTTATGCGGCATGGTGGAGGAGCCGACTTCACCTTCTTTTACCTTTTGCTTGAAGTAGCCCATGGAGATATAGCCCCAGATGTCTCGATCCAGGTCGATCAGGATGGTATTGATGCGTGACAGTGCATCATACAGTTCCGCCATGTAATCATGAGGCTCGATCTGGATGGTATAGGGGTTGTAGGTGAGGCCCAGACCAGTCACGAATTTTTGTGCGAAAGTCTCCCAGTCGAACTCCGGGTAGGCGGACAGGTGTGCGTTGAAGTTGCCGACGGCACCATTGATTTTGCCTAGCATCTCGATTTCGGTAACCTGCTTGTGTTGTCGGCGTAAACGATGCACGACATTGGCAATCTCCTTGCCCAGTGTGGTGGGTGAGGCAGGCTGGCCATGCGTATGGGAGAGCATAGGGGTATCGGCTAGCTCCTTGGCCAGCACTACAAGTCGTGCGATGAGCTTGTCCAGCATGGGCAACATCACATTGTCACGAGCGGCTTTGAGCATGAGTGCATGTGACAGGTTGTTGATATCTTCGGAGGTGCAGGCAAAGTGAATGAACCCGCTGACTTTGCGGATTTCCGGATTTCCGTCAAAGCGTTCCTTGAGCCAGTATTCCAGCGCTTTTACATCATGATTGGTGCGAGCTTCGATGGCTTTGACTTGGCCCGCCTCAACTTCACTAAAGCTGGCAATGGCTGCGTCGAGCTCTTTCAGGGTGGATGTGGAAAACGGTGCAATCTCTTGCAATGCAGGCTCGGTAGCCAGTGCTTTCAGCCATTCCACCTCGACCAGCATACGATGGCGGATCAATGCGTATTCGCTGAAACAGGGGCGCAGGGGATCCAGTTTGGTCTGGTAGCGGCCATCGAGCGGGGAGAGTGCGTTGAGTGGGGTGAGCTCCATCACGAAAACCTTTTTCTGGAGAATGAAGGCAAATGCCAAAATGTAATTTTACCCTACAAGCTGCGGAGTAAAAAAATTCTAGTGCATGCAAGTTGTTCGAACTGCCAGAACTTATGCATGAATGATTGTTCTGCCTGAATAGAATCAACACTCATAGAGCCACCTAGTTTGTATAATTGAAGCATGTGCATAGCCAGCAAAATTTTACTCGGCCTTAATCTTGTTTTTTTACCGCTGTTGGCGCTCGCTGATAATGCAACTATGGCACCGGCGTCTAGCGTGGAAGACAATATCCATGAGCTGGATAAAGATCATGACGGCATGGTGACGGTATTTGAAATCCGCGCCTTCATAGAGGCCAGGCACGGCAAGCAGTATCAGCAGGAAGTGCTGGATGGCATGGAATCCTCTGCCAGCGGTAAAAGTTGCAGCTCGCCTTTCACTAAATCCCGTTACTGATTTTTCGTATTATTTATAGTTTGGCACGCTTGCAGCCGTTACAAGGCTGCGTCGCGCGCTGTATAATCAATTTTCGGTCTAACTAATTGAATCATCATGTTAACTGCCTACCATACCCACGTTGCCGAGCGCGCCGCGCTTGGTTTGCCACCACTCCCACTGAATGCCGAGCAGACCGCTACACTGGTGGAACTGCTGAAAAATCCACCCGCAGGTGAACAGCAAATACTGGTTGATTTGCTGGAGAATCGCACCCCGGCCGGCGTGGATCAGGCGGCCTACGTGAAAGCCGCTTTTCTTGCGGATATCGCACATAACAAGACCGTTTCGCCCTTGATTACGCCATCCAAGGCAATCCAGCTGCTCGGCACCATGCTGGGCGGCTATAACGTGCAGGCGCTGGTGAGCTTGTTGGACGGAGCGCTGGCACAAGAAGCGGTCAAGGCATTGACGCATACCATGCTGATGTTCGATGCTTTCCACGATGTCGCGGAAAAGATGAAAGCGGGCAATCCGCACGCCAAAAAGCTGATTGAGTCATGGGCTAACGCCGAATGGTTCACCAATAAGCCGGCGCTAGCGGCAGAAATTCGCGCTGTGGTTTTCAAGGTTCCTGGCGAAACCAATACCGATGACCTCTCGCCCGCCCAGGAAGCCTGGTCGCGTCCTGATATTCCGTTGCATGCCAAGGCCATGCTGGTGAACAAAATGCCGGACGGCTTGGCGACGATGGCAAGCCTCAAGCAAAAAGGCCTGCCGCTGGCCTACGTGGGCGATGTGGTGGGTACGGGTTCTTCGCGCAAATCGGCCATCAACTCGGTGCAGTGGCTGATGGGTGAGGATATCCCCAATATTCCCAACAAGCGTAGTGGCGGCATTGTGATCGGCGACAAGATTGCCCCTATCTTCTTCAACACCGCTGAGGATTCCGGGGCGTTGCCGATTCAGTGCGATGTGTCGAAGATGAACACCGGTGATGTGATTGCCATCCGTCTATATGACGGCAAGGTGCTGAATGAGCAGGGCGAGGCCATCGCCAGCTTCAGCATGACCCCTCTAACCCTGGCGGATGAAGTGCGCGTCGGGGGGCGCATCCCATTGATCATTGGTCGTGGGCTGACCAATCGAGCGCGTGAAACACTGGGCCTGCC
>JADGRN010000188.1 GCA_017880825.1 Methylophilaceae bacterium
CCGCAGTGATACCCGATTCAAGTCTGGAGAGCGTCAACATCTGTCCCAGTAATTCATCCAGGCGCTCGGTTTCGCGTTCGATACGGTTCAAGACCGCGTCCAGTTTTTCCGGCTGCTGCTGCGCCAAACCAACCGCCAGGCGCATGCGTGCCACGGGTGAGCGCAGTTCATGCGAAACGTCGTGCAGCAGCTGCCTTTGCGCGTTGAGCAAGGTTTGCAAACGCGTCGCCATATAGTCGAAATCTTGCCCAAGATCGGCCATTTCGTCATTCCGTTTGCCGAGTTGCGGTCCGACGCGGGTATCCAATTGCCCATCCGCCAGGCGCCGGCTGGCCTGGCGCAAATGGCGTATGGGGCGGCTGAGGTAAGAGGCAAAGGCTGCGCTGAACAGCAGACTGGCAAACAATGCGATCAAAATCTGCGTCTCGGGCGGCGGCAAACGATAGCGCAGCGGTGCTGCAATATCAACATTCGCCGCCGGTACAAACAGGGTAAATTGCTTGCCTGATGCCGTCGTTACCTGGCGCAGGCTGGGAGATATGTCGCCATTGCGCAAGGCCTTGATCGCATGCCGCAAAGCCCCTTGCGGCACGGCTTTGCCGAGGATGTCGCGGCCTTTGGCATCGACTATCATCACTGAAGTTGGTCTATTGCCCGGCCACTGCTTGAATAAAGCTTGAGCCCCGGCCTCATCGCCAAACTGCAGCGCATTGGCCGCGATGCCCACCAGAAATTCAGCACGCCGGTCGGTGGAAAAACCATCATCTCCGCGCAGCACCTGGTTGTGCAAATAGACTGCACCGCCGACAACGGCGCCTGTGACTACCAGGGTTAGCCAGAAACCGAAAAAGATTTTCCAGAATAGACGCCCCATATGCCTTATCCCGCAATGAACTGGTAGCCGACGCCGCGCACGGTCTGTATCGGAGAGCGGCCATCTTCAAGCATGCCCAGCTTGTGCCGCAGGTTGCTGACATGCACGTCGATACTACGATCATAGCGGCTTTCTGGCCGCCCCAACGCCTGCTCGTACAGCTCGGATTTACTCACCACGCGGCCGGCATTGCGCGCCAGCACTTCCAGCAGACTGTATTCGGTGGTGGTGATTTCCAGCGCCTGGCCGCGCCATTCGATGACACGTTCCGCTGAGTGGATCGCAATGCTGCCCGCGCGGATCACTTCGCCAATTTGCTGGTTGCGTGTGCTGACACGGCGCTGAATGGCACGTAAGCGTGCCACCAGTTCACGCGGGTTAAACGGTTTGGACAGGTAATCATCGGCGCCCAGTTCAAGACCGACAATGCGGTCAATTTCGTCGCCTTTGGCGGTCAGCATGATGACGGGTATCTGGCTGCTGGTGCGGATCAAGCGCAAGGCATCGAAGCCATTGAAACGCGGCATCATGACATCGAGTACGACCAGGTCGAAATTGCCGGAAAGCGCCTGGCGTGCCCCCGCCTCGCCATCATTGGCGATTTCCAGAGCGAAATCCTCTGCCAGCAGATACTCCGCCATCATCTGGCACAGCTCAATGTCATCGTCAATTAGTAGTACGCGCAGCACTTGCAGAGTCTCTCATTTCTGAAGTCAAGGTGACTGACAACTTAGATGGATTTTGCCAATTAAGTTGGCGTCCGGGGGCCATCTTTACAAACTTTTACCTAGTTTTACAACTTCGAAACTCAAGCATACAAACATTTGTGGAATATTGGCATCCAAGTTAACAGACAGTGAAGTGATATCACGCTGTCGACCCTGAATCACTTGAGACAGCATCATGAATATAAAACTCAGCAAGATTTATGTATATGGATTTCTGGCAGCCAGCATTGGCCTGACAGCATCCATGCCGGCGCGAGCCGATCATCATGATCGTGGCTGGCATGGGGATATCCATCATTTCGAGCGCCACGATCTGGCACGCTGGCATGGCGGCTACTGGCATAACGGCCGGCATGGCGGCCGCATTGGCTGGTGGTGGGTCGTTGGAGGCTCATGGTATTTCTACAATGCACCGGTCTACCCTTATCCGGATCCGTACATTCCGCCTGCGGTGGTGATACAACAGCCAGCGCCTCTACCCCCTGTAGTCGAGTCTGCTGCGCCGCCGCCAGCGCCGGCACAGAACTGGTATTACTGCGAGGCTTCCAAGAGCTACTATCCGTACGTTGCTTCGTGCAGCAGCGGATGGAAAGCCGTGCCAGCGACACCACCCAGCGTGCCGCCTCAATAGTTATGGGGCTGACATCATGCCACACACAAAATTGATCCTGTTAGCCAGCCTGCTGGCGCTTGCCGGGTGTGTCAGTGCTCCCCCAGGACCCTCAACTGCGGTAATGCCTGCTCCCGGTAAACCGTTTGAACAGTTTGCCGCCGAACAGCAAGTTTGCAGAGACTATGCACAGCATTCGGTGGGTTTGAGCCCCGCAGAAGCTGGCGCAAGAGATGTTGCCGGCTCTGCCGTTATTGGCACTGCGATTGGAGCCGCTGTCGGCGCATTGGCTGGCGGGCATCGTGGGGCAGGTGTTGGTGCCGCCTTTGGTCTGGTCACGGGCGCTGCGGTTGGCGCCAATCAGGGCGAAATAGCTTCAAGTGGTTTACAGCGTCGTTACGATATTGCTTACGAGCAATGTATGTATGCGAAGGGCAATCAGCTACCGAGTTATGATTATCGCCAGGGTTATCGCCAGCCGCGACCAAGCGCTCGCTACCAGTATCAGGCGCCAGAAAATTATCCACCGCCACCACCACAGCAACAAATACTGCCACCTCCACCGCCGCCTCAAAGCGGCCCTGGCTAGCAAATAAGCGCAACTTTATACAATCTAAATTTGGAGAATTACCATGAATATATCCCGTAAGCATTTCCTTATCATCAGCTTGGTTGTTGCGTCATCACTGACATTTGCCGCAGCCACCAGCTATGCCGAACCTGGTTCAAGATGCGGCCAGGCTGGAACGCATCAGTCTGGCTGGCATCATGGCCCGGGCATGGCCGAGCATGATATGCATCACCGGCTTTCGCAGCTCGATCTGACTGCGCAGCAGCATGACCAGATCAAGCAGATATTCGACCAGCAAAAACCCGCGCGTGAAGAAAAGATGCACGCCATGCACGAATCCATGATGGCGTTGAGGAAAGCTACCCAAGCCGAG
>JADGRN010000189.1 GCA_017880825.1 Methylophilaceae bacterium
CGGCCTTGAGCATGGCGTATTCGCCGCTCACTTGGTAGACGAAGGTGGGGGCATTGAATTGGTCCTTCACGCGGCGCACGATGTCGAGGTAGGGCATGCCGGGCTTGACCATCACCATGTCCGCACCTTCCTGCAAGTCGAGGCCGACTTCCCACAGCGCTTCGTCGGAGTTGGCCGGGTCCATTTGGTAGGTGTATTTGTTGCCCGAGCCTAAGTTGCCGCTGGAGCCGACGGCGTCGCGGAACGGACCGTAGAAGCTGGAGGCGTACTTGGCGGAGTAGGCCATGATGCGGGTGTGGATGTGGTTCTTGGCGTCGAGTGCCGCGCGCACCGCGCCAATGCGCCCGTCCATCATGTCGGAGGGGGCGACGATGTCGGCACCGGCAGCGGCGTGGGCCTGCGCCTGCTTGGTCAACACGGCCACGGTTTCGTCGTTGAGGACGTAGCCGCTATCGTCGATCAGGCCGTCCTGGCCGTGGCTAGTGTAGGGGTCAAGGGCGATGTCGGTCATCACACCGAGTTCCGGGAAGTTCTTTTTCAGCGCGGCAACCACGCGCGGCACCAAGCCATTCGGGCTGTAGGCTTCGCGCGCATCCAGGCTCTTCAGGGGCGCATCGATCACCGGGAAGATCGCCATCACCGGAACCCCCAGCTTCATGCATTGCTCGGCATCTTTGAGCAGCAAGTCCAGCGTCTTGCGCTGCACCCCCGGCATAGACTTTACATCCTCGACTTTGTTGCTGCCTTCCAATACGAAAATCGGGTAGATGAAATCTGCCGGTGTGAGCAGATGCTCTCGCATCAGATCGCGCGAAAACGCATCGCGGCGCATGCGCCGCATCCGCTTGTGTGGGTATTGCCCTAGTGTTTGCATGATTTTTCCTACAAAAATTATCTTCTTTGGAACTATTTTAGAAACTACTTATCTTATGACGTGAATGATGAAAGTCATTCCACGTTTCTCCTCCCTGAGCGTGTGTCTTAACTTTGTTAAGACTTTGCCCCCGGCCTCCCCCTTTGGCTGGGGGCATTTTTTTGATTTTTCAACCAACCCGCAATCACCCCTTCCGCCTCTTCCATCCCCAGTTTCTTCAAGCTGGAAAATAATTGCACGGAACAGTGCGGAAAATGCTCGGCGAGATGAGATTTTACCCGATTCAGGGTTAACGTGGCTTGTTGCCTGCTGAGTTTGTCCGACTTTGTGAGCAAGATATGCACTGGCTTGCCGGTCGGCGCAAACCAGTCCAGCATATTTTCATCCAGTTCAGTCAGCGGATGACGGGAATCCATGATTACCACCAGGCCGCTCAATTCATCGCGCGTTTGCAAATACTCACTGAGCAAACCTTCCCAATGACGCTTGCTCTCGGGCGGCACTTTGGCATAGCCATAGCCGGGCAAATCCACCAGAAAATTATTGTTGCCCAGCGAAAAATAATTCAGATGCTGGGTACGCCCCGGGGTTTTGCTGGTATAGGCCAAACGCACATGATTAGCCAGCGTATTGATGGCGCTCGACTTGCCCGCGTTGGAACGCCCGACGAACGCCACCTCTTTGCCACCGTGTAGAGGCAAATCTTTCAGATGATTAACGGTGGTGTAGAAAGCCGCCTGTGAGAACAGCCCCATTTAGAGAACCTCTAAAAATCTACTGCGCAACTCGATAGCGGCGTTGCACAGTGTTCGCTCGTCGCCTATCTTATTGGTATGTCTCTGTCGCTGCGCGCTGTGCGCCTTGCTCTCGAGCCGCTCGCTACGATTTTTAAAGGTTCTCACTACTTCCAGGACTTGAAAATCTTGTCAGCTGCTGCGATGGTCGCCGCAATGTCCGCCTCGGTGTGTGCGGCGGAAACGAAGCCCGCTTCGAAAGCTGACGGCGCGAGATACACGCCTGCCTCCAGCATGGCGTGGAAAAAACGATTGAACGCTTCTTTGTCGCAGCTCATCACTTCGGCATAACTGGTTGGCAACGCTTTGCTGAAATACAGACCGAACATGCCGCCGATGGATTGCGCGCAGAACGGAATACCATGCTCTTTGGCACTCGCCGTCAATCCCTCAGTCAATTGTTTGGCCAGTTTAGAGAGGCGTTCAAAGAAACCCGCCACCTGAACCAGCTTCAAGGTGGCCAACCCGGCCGCCACTGCCACCGGATTACCGGACAGCGTGCCGGCCTGATACACTGCGCCGAGTGGGGCCAAACATTGCATGATGTCACGTCGTCCGCCGAAAGCCGCCGCTGGCAGGCCGCCACCCATCACTTTACCCAGCGTGACCAAATCCGGTTTGATGCCGTAGTAGCCTTGTGCGCCTTGCAGACTGACGCGGAAACCCGTCATCACTTCGTCCAGTATCAACACCGTGCCATGCTGGGTGCACAACTTGCGCAAAGCTTGCAGAAATTCTGGCTTGGGCGTGATCAGATTCATATTGCCCGCCACCGGTTCGACGATCACCGCAGCGATTTCATTGCCCATTTCGGCGAACGCACGCTCCAATCCTGCCGCATCGTTGTAATCAAGCACCGTGGTCAGCGCAGCGATCTCTGCGGGTACGCCAGATGAACTCGGCTGCCCGAAAGTCAGCGCTCCGGAACCAGCCTTGACCAGTAGGCCATCGGAATGCCCGTGATAACATCCTTCAAATTTAATGATACGGCTGCGCCCGGTAAAGCCGCGCGCCAAACGAATCGCCGTCATCGTGGCCTCGGTGCCGGAACTCACTAAGCGCACCATTTCAAGGCTCGGCAACAGCTTGCATAGTAGCTCCGCCATTTCCAATTCAGCTGCCGTCGGGGCACCAAAACCCAAACCTTGAGCAGCCGCATCCTGCACCGCCTTCACCACATCGGGATGGCAGTGCCCAACGATCATGGGACCCCATGAACCGACGTAATCGGTATAGCGCTTGCCATCCGCATCCCATACATAAGCACCTTGGCCGCGCTGGAAAAACAGCGGCGTACCACCGACTGAACGGAACGCGCGCACCGGCGAATTCACCCCGCCTGGAATAACTTTCTGGGATTTATCGAAAAGCTGTTGATTTTGCGAAGTCATGTTGTGTCTTTCTGTTTACAAAATAATTTTAAGGGATGTTCAAAACTGA
>JADGRN010000043.1 GCA_017880825.1 Methylophilaceae bacterium
AATCTTGCAACTGCCCTGGAAAACCAGCATCTGTGCGAAACTGAACTGGCCAACGCGCGCAATACGATGGCTGGAACCGAGCAGCAATTGCAGGAAATGGAACGTATCCGCATGCAGAACGAGCAACTGCTGCATCCACAACGCGACAAACTGGAGCAGGGCAGGCTACAGGAGCAGCAGGCACGCCTGCATTTCGAACATTGCCAGGCCGAACTGAAAGCGACTGGCCTGGATGAGGCGGTGCTGGCAGAAAACCTGGCTGCATCAGCCAAGGCGGCCGATATGGAACTTGAGGCCGTCAATCTGGATACGCAGATCACCGAGCTCGGGCCGGTCAATCTGGCTGCCATCCAGGAACTTGCCAGCGAAAGTGAACGCAAATCCTATCTGGATAGCCAGGCACAGGACCTGGAACAGGCCATCACCACGCTGGAAGAAGCGATCCACCGTATTGACCGCGAAACCCGCAGCCGTTTGCAACATACGTTTGATGAGACCAACCGCCATTTTGCCGAATTATTTGGCGTACTGTTTGGCGGCGGGCAAGCCAGGCTGGAACTGCTGGGCGAGGAAATCCTGGATACCGGGATGCAGGTGTTTGCTCAGCCGCCGGGCAAAAAGAACAGCACCATCCATTTGCTTTCCGGCGGTGAAAAAGCACTGACTGCGCTTGCCCTGGTATTTGCCTTATTCCGCCTTAACCCGGCGCCATTCTGCCTGATGGATGAGGTCGATGCGCCGCTCGATGACAGCAATACCGAGCGTTTTTGTGCGATGGTTAAAAAAATGTCCGAGCGCACGCAGTTTTTGTTTGTCAGCCATAATAAAATAACCATGGAAATGGCTCAGCAGCTGATTGGTGTCACAATGCAGGAATCCGGCGTATCCCGCATCGTGGAAGTAGATATTGAGGCCGCAATGCAAATGCAACTGGAGGCAACAGCATGACCAGATTTATTCAAAAAAATTTTAGCGAGCCGACATTATGAGTGATTTGCAACTTGCCCTGTTGGCGCTGGGAGCGCTGATTATTGTGCTTGTCATCGGGTTTAACTGGTGGCAGGAGCGGAGCCTTCGTAATGAAGCTTCTCAGCGCTTCAACACCCCAGCACAGGATGCACTACTGGACGATGTTCGAGCGTCTGCTCCCAAGTCTGACGAATTCGATGGCGATTTTGTCAGGAGTTCTCTAGCTGATAAAGAATTGCTCGATGAAACACCGTTCTATATAGATGAATCCGAAATAGGCCAGCCCAGGTTTGAGAACAATCCTTCAGCAAGCGCTGCAGGGGACACGAAAACTTATTATGAGCCCCCGACCCAAGACGTGATTTCCGCCGTGGAAGAATTTGAACATGACATGGCGCAACCGATCCCGGAAATACAGCAAGAACAGGTGGTTGAGGTAGCTGCAGTAAGCACAGCCGAACAAGCCAATGAATCAGACTGGATGCAGGAAACAGGGTTCGAGAACGCACAGATTCAGTCAGCATCATCAGCCGCTATGCCAAACATTGTTGATGAAACTGCGGCAGGTTACGCCCAGAGTGAAGCACAATCTGCTGCCAGCCTGCCAGCTACAGCGCACCAACAAATTGACCTGACTGCCTTACTGTTCTTGCCCAAGAGCTGTGCTGGCGCCATGTTGCATCAATCCTTACAGGCTATTGCAGACCTGGACAAGCCCATCTATGTTCACGGCTTGGCCAAGGATGGCGTGTGGTATCCCCTAAGTACAGAGCATGAGGCAACTGAATTCATCAGAATTGCTTGCAGCTTGCAACTGGCTGACCGTTCTGGGGCTATCTCCAGGCAAACATTACAGAGTTTTCAGCAGTCGATTGATAATATCGGACTGCAGTTAGGCGCACAGATCGAATGGCATGGCCCGGCGGATCCGTTGCGCTACGCAGCCGAGTTGGACCAGTTCTGTATTGATGTTGATGTTATGGTCGGATTTCATCTGGTTCAAGGCGCCAGCGGGCCATTTGCCGGCACCAAGTTTCGAGGCTTGGCAGAGGCTGCGGGACTGGTATTGGGCAGCGATGGCAGCTTCCAGTGCATAGCGGAGAATCAGCCTGTGCTGTATTCGCTGGTCAACCAGGACAAAACACCGTTTAGCGCTGAAATGCTGCGTAGCGCGTTGATTCGCGGCATCAGTTTTCAGCTGGATATTCCACGTGTTAAAAACAGTCTGGAAGTTTTTAACCGGATGGTTCTGCTGGCGCGTCAGATGGAAAGCAGCCTGAGCGCGAATCTGGTCGATGACAAGCAGCGGCCTCTGGGCGATACGCAAATCGAAATAATCCGGCAGCACCTGAAGAAGATCCACGCCAAACTGGTGGCACGCGGCATCGTGCCAGGCAGTGCCAGCGCGCTCAGACTCTTTTCTTAAGGCATGAGTGCACTAGACCAGATTGCGCAGCAGATACTGGCGCTGCGCGAGCAAATTCGCCAGCATGACTACCAGTATTACGTGCTGGATGCGCCCAGCGTACCCGACAGCGAGTATGACCGCCTGTTCCGGGAGTTACAACGCCTGGAAACTTCTCATCCCGCGTTAATTACCGGCGATTCACCTACACAACGGGTTGGCGGCAGTGCACTTAAAGCCTTTGATTCAGTTACCCATCGAGTCGCCATGCTGTCGCTCAATAATGCATTTGAAGAAGCGGAAGTCGCTGCGTTTGACCGTCGCATCCGCGAAGCGCTGGGGCTGGAAATAATCGAATATGCCGTGGAACCAAAGTTCGACGGCCTTGCCATTACGTTGACCTACGAAAATGGCGTGCTGGTAAAGGGTGCGACGCGTGGTGATGGCTATACCGGAGAGGATGTCACCAGTAATTTGCGCACCATTCGTGCCATTCCAGCCAAGCTGCATGAAATCAAACCACCACCGCTGCTGGAAGTACGCGGCGAGGTGTTGCTGCTTAAGCGTGATTTTGAACGCTTGAATCGTGACCAGGAAAGCCGCGGCGATAAGATTTTCGTCAATCCACGCAACGCTGCCGCAGGCAGCCTGCGCCAGCTTGACCCAAAAATCACGGCCATGCGCCCACTTACTTTCTTTGCTTATGGCATGGGTGCCACGCAAGGTGTTCCTGCCTTGGCCAAGCATAACGTGGTGATGGACTATCTACAAACTCTGCGTCTGCCGGTGCCTAGGGAACGCAGCACGGTGCAAGGCCAGCAAGGACTGCTTGCCTATTATGAGAGCATAGGCAGACAGCGCGAACAGTTGCCCTATGACATTGATGGGGTGGTTTACAAGGTCAACTCATTACGTCAACAGGATGAGCTCGGATTTGTCTCACGCGCGCCACGCTGGGCCATCGCCCATAAATTCCCGGCGCAAGAGGCCGTCACCGAGGTGCTGGGGATCGACGTTCAGGTTGGCCGTACCGGTGCAATCACGCCGGTAGCACGTTTACAGCCAGTGTTCGTCGGCGGCGTCACCGTCACCAATGCCACACTGCACAACGAAGATGAGGTTAGACGTAAGGATGTCCGTATTGGTGACATCGTCAGTGTGCGCAGAGCAGGGGATGTGATCCCGGAAGTCGTTAGCGTTTTGAAAGAACGACGTCCGGAAAATGTCAGAGAATTCGTCATGCCACAAACCTGCCCGGTTTGTGGCTCGCATATTGTAAGACTTGAAGATGAAGCCATCGCACGCTGCAGCGGCGGCTTATTCTGCGCCGCACAGCGTAAACAGGCCATTTTGCATTTTGCATCCCGTCGCGCCATGGATATTGAAGGGCTGGGTGAAAAACTGGTGGAACAATTGGTAGAAGCTGACATAGTGCATACGCTGGCTGACATCTATCACTTGAGCGTGCCAGTGCTGGTGAACCTTGATCGCATGGCAGAAAAATCCGCGCAAAACATTGTCGAGGCTTTGGACAAGAGCAAACAAACCACGCTGGCGCGCTTTATCTACGCGCTCGGCATCCGCAATGTGGGTGAAGCCACGGCCAAGGATCTGGCAAGATATTTTGGCAACCTGGGAGCGATACAGAATGCTGATATGGAAGCCTTGCAACAGGTACCAGACGTGGGCCCCATCGTGGCCGAATCCATTGTTGTGTTCTTTGCCGAAGCGCATAACCGTGAGGTCATCAGCGCGCTTATGCAGGCAGGCATCAGATGGCGGGACAGCGCCGGTAAAAGCAGTGCTGCTGGTGTGCTCACAGGAAAGACCTTGGTGCTGACCGGCACCATGCCCATGCTGACGCGTGAGCAGGCCAAAGACATGATAGAAGCCGCAGGCGGCAGGGTCAGCGGCAGTGTGTCCAAAAAAACCGATTACGTGGTTGCCGGCGCTGATGCAGGCAGCAAGCTAACCAAGGCACAGGAGCTTGGCGTGGCACTGCTCGATGAAGCTGGCCTGTTGGCTTTACTTGAGCAATGACCGAGCTTTCCGCCTTACCGAGTGAAATTATCAGCATCGCCAGGCAGGCAGGCGAAGCGATTATGCAGGTCTACAGCGGCGAAATCGAAATCAGCCGCAAGCAAGACAATTCGCCACTGACTCATGCCGACATGGCTGCACATCACATCATTGAAGCCGCCTTAAAGCGTCTGACGCCTGAGTTGCCCATACTTTCCGAAGAATCGGCCAGTATCGATTTTTTGATTCGCTCGGCCTGGCGTCGCTATTGGCTGGTAGACCCGCTGGATGGAACGCGCGAATTTATCAAACGCAATGGTGAATTTACCGTCAACATTGCGTTAATAGAAGATAGCCGACCTGTCATGGGTGTGGTCTATGCCCCGGCAAAAGAATTGCTCTACTACGCCAGTGAACATCAGGGAGCCTTTAAACTAGGGGATGGCGGGCAGGCTCCGATAGCAATCAAAGCACGCACCCTCAATCTTGATAGGCTTACCGTGGCTGGCAGCCGTTCGCATTCCGATATCAAAATGCAGACTTTTCTACGGAACCTTTCCGAACCGGAGCTGCTCTCTTTAGGAAGTTCGCTTAAAATCTGTCTGGTCGCGGAGGGTAAGGCAGATGTGTATCCGCGGCTCGGACCAACTTCAGAGTGGGACACGGCCGCAGCGCAATGTGTGCTGGAGGAAGCGGGAGGGCGGCTGACGAACAAGCAGGGCGTGCCGCTGCGTTACAACACCAAAGATTCTTTACTTAACCCGGAGTTCTTCGCTTGCGGCGCCACGCCGCACGACTGGAGCCAGTACCTGGAGTGACTAGATGAAGTTGCAACATACATTAGCAATCACATTAATGATCCTGTATGCCCCATTAGCGCAGGCCGCAGACGACGATATTCAATCCAGCATCGATAGCTGCAACAAGGCCATTGCCGCGGGGGATGACTCTCAGGCACTGGCTTACGCCGAACGCGTGTTGAAACAGGATAAATCCAATCGCAGCGCTTTGCTGTGCAAGGGCCGCGCACATGGTGGAGCCGGACAATACAAGGAGGCGCTGGCGGCCTTGGAGGCTGCAGAAAAGCTCTCGTCTACGCCTCTTGAACACATGGTGGCGCTGACCTTAACCGGCAGCGTTTACAGAAGTGCCAAACAATTTCCTGAAGCGCTGGATAGTTACCGCAAAAGTCTGGCTCTTGCACGGGCTGAAAAGGATAAGCGTTTCGAGCGTATTAACCTGAATCAGATCGGCGACACGCTGATAGACAAGAATGAGTCAGATCCTGCACTGGAAAGCTATCTGGCGGGTGGCAAACTGGCCAATAATGATAATGAGCGTGGTGATAGCTATGCGCGTATTGCTTCTACCTACAATAGGCTGGCACAGCACGATAAAGCCATCGAATTTCAGATCAAAGCGGTGCTGGCGGAAGAGAGCGCCGGTGACTTTGATCATTACGCCAATGCCAGCCTGGAACTGGGGCGCATTTATACCGCCGCCAAGGAATACCCCAATGCAGAAAAGACGCTGGATAAAATCATAGCCGCCAGCAAGAAAGAGGGCAGTGCCTATTGGGAAGCCAAGGGTGATTACTATCTGGCACTGGCGAAGGCAGCTAATGGCCAGCCCCAGCCAGCGCGGGCTTTGCTCAATGATGCGCAACACATCTGTGAGGAAATAGGCGCGCAAGAGCTGGGAGACCAGATTGCGCAGGCCCTGCAGAATCTTCCGCATTGATCCTGGTCTGAGTTAATGCGCAGACTTCGCAGCGTTTTTTGAATGCGTGTAAGGTTTGGACGTTTCATGCGACCAATGCATGACAGCAAACCCTATTGGAGTATATCGCTATGCTGATACGCAATAAACCACTCATCGCTTCCTCTGAAATTACCCCCCAGGAAGTTTACGAAAACCGTCGTGAATTCCTGAAAAACGCGGGGGTAGGGCTGATTGCCGGCGCTGCTGCGGTAAATGGCTTGTGGCCGGGCGAAGTCCGTGCAGCTACAGCGGTTGCCTCGCAACGCAAAAAAATCAGCCCCTACGTTAAAACTGCCTATGGCGCCGGTGAGAAGCTGACGGTGTATGAAGATGTCACTAGCTACAACAATTATTATGAATTCGGCACCGGCAAGGGCGACCCTGCCGTAGAATCAACCCTGTTTAATCCGCGCCCATGGACACTGAGTGTGGAAGGCGCAGTGAAGAAGCCCAAAACCATCTCGATTGAAGAAATTTTCAAGCTGGCGCCACTGGAGGAACGCATTTATCGTATGCGTTGCGTCGAAGGCTGGTCCATGGTGATTCCCTGGGTTGGGCTGCCACTGGCGCAACTTGTCAAATGGGCAGACCCGACTGGTAATGCCAAATATGTCGAATTCGTTACTAAGGCTGATCCACAAACCATGCCGGGCGTTCGGGTGCCGGTTCTGGACTGGCCTTATGTCGAGGGTTTACGCCTGGACGAAGCCATGAATCCGCTGGCAATCATCGCGGTAGGGCTATACGGCGAAAACCTGACCAACCAGAATGGCGCGCCTATGCGTTTGGTGGTGCCCTGGAAATATGGCTTTAAAGGCGCCAAGGCCATCGTCAAGATGCGCTTTACTGAAACCATGCCTAATTCAGCATGGATGCGTGCAGCGCCGGAAGAATATGGCTTTTACGCCAACGTTAACCCGACCGTAGACCACCCACGCTGGTCGCAGGCCACGGAACGCCGCATAGGCGGAGGCCTGTTCTCGCCACGCGTCAAAACACAGATGTTTAACGGCTACGCAGAGCAGGTCGGCCAAATGTACGCAGGTATGGATCTGCGCAAGTTTTTCTAGCCATGTTTAACAAACAGCAAATTGCCAGGATCAAAACTGTCTGTTTCTGCGCGGCGCTTATACCGCTGGCAAGGCTGGTATGGCTAGGTGTAACCGACGGTTTAGGGGCCAATCCGATAGAGTTTGTCATCCGTTCCAATGGCACTTGGGCGCTGACCATGCTGCTCATCACTTTAACGATGACGCCAATACGCATTTTAACCGGCGCTACCTGGCAAATGCAGCTAAGAGGGATGATGGGCCTGTTCGCCTTTTTTTATGCCTGCTTGCATGTAACGTGCTATGTCTGGCTTGACCAGTGGTTTGACTGGCAAGCCATCAGCCATGACATCGTCAAACACCCTTTCATAATTGCCGGTTTCAGTGCGTTTGTTTTACTTATTCCGCTGGCGATTACCTCCAATAAAGCGTCCATGCGCAAATTGGGGCGAAACTGGCAGAAACTGCACAAACTGGTCTATCCCATTGCCATACTGGCCTGCCTGCATTATTGGTGGCTGGTGAAAAAGGATATTCGCCAACCGGCCATTTATGCAGTGGTGTTGCTGATTTTACTGGGTCTCCGCGTCTATGCTAAAAAGTTCCCCGCCACACCGCGAGCGAGGCCTCAGGCTGTGAGTCAACTTCAACAAAGGCAGGCGGAGGTGTAAGGGGCAGGGCATTCCAGCTTAGGGGAACTGTTACGTGGCTATCGCATAGTGGATACAGAAGTCGATGGTTTTGGCAACTACAAGCTGCCGCTTATCCATCTGGTAATGTTCTTGCCGTTGGTGTTTGGTGGGGTGGGGAAACTCAGCCTTGATTACTGGATTCGCAAACACTGCTTCAAAAACTAAATATAAGTTTGATGATAATTATTTCAAATATTTATTAAGCACTTATTGTGTATTGTTAATGTAGTAATTTAGAATTACGTGCCGAAATTATTGCGAGGCTGGCGCATTTAAGCCTAGAATAAACCTAGTTTATTACTCAAATTTTGACAGCTGGTGATTTAGTGCTGTTCAAGTCCAAAACTTAAGGTTCTAATCTCGCAATTAGTTAAGGAGAGCATGATGCAATACCAGATTGATATTTTTCTTTCCTCGTTAGACCAATTCTGGACCCAAGTCGCTACCTTTTTCCCAAAGTTGCTCGCCGTACTGGTCATCCTGTTTTTTGGCTGGATTTGTGCCAAAGCCGCCTGTATAGGGCTTAAACGCGTACTTGAGCTTATTCATTTTGATAAATTCGCCGATAAATCGGGGCTGGAAGGATTCCTCAAACATGGCGATTTTGATCTCACGCTCAGTGGTGTAATCAGCCAGGTCGTTTACTGGCTGGTTATTCTCCTGTTTGTGATTACCGGCGCCAATACGCTTGGGCTTACTGAAGTTGCTGTCATGCTTAATCATCTGGCCAATTACTTGCCCAAGATCATTATTGCCATATTAGTGTTCATATTTGGCACATTGCTGGCGCGCTTTGTAAATCGTCTGGTGTTTGCCTGGCTACATGGCGTCAAATTTGAAGGGGCATTGGCCATCAGCACATCAGCAGAATATGGAATTCAGATTTTTGCCTTGTTTGTGGCATTGGAACAGCTCGATATTGGCACGCAGTTGTTGACAGCATTATTCATTATTTTCTTTGGCGCGATCTTTCTGGCGCTTGCCATTGCGTTTGGGCTCGGCGGCAGGGAATGGGCAGCCAAGACTATCAGTGACATGCAGTCCAGCATGAAGAGGCGGTAGCTATTTAAAGACTTCTTACTATTACTTCTATTTTACATAATATACATTATGCGAAGTCTGAAAAAATTAAGGACAAATATGGTAAGTGTTGCAGAGATAGTTAAATACTTCACGACCGACCCACTTAAGATTTTATATTTATTGGGTGGTTCGGGAGGGGTTTGGTTCTGGGTAGAGAAATTTTTAGATAGAGTAAATATTCAAGCCACAATGATTTCCTGCATATGTGAAGTGACCCCCGGGACTGCCGATAAACTCAGAGCGACCTGTTGTTTTGGGGCAGTCAATATTGGAAAACATCCTACTTCCCTCAAATCTGAGTTGGAATGCGTAGGCTACTACAATAAATCAGCGCAAAAGAAAGTTTGCAAGCTAACAATTGTTGACAGTGATCGCAGCCTGCCACCACACGCCACTAAGGTATTTACTGCAAAAGGGGATGTAGAGAAGCCATTCCCATACTGGCTCTATAAATCATTCTCTATTTGTCCTACGCG
>JADGRN010000190.1 GCA_017880825.1 Methylophilaceae bacterium
CATGGCTGGCGCAGCATTTCACTCTCCGCACAAACCCATGCCACTGGTTTTTATCAGCAAGCAGGATTTGTAGTCTGTGGCGAGGAATATCTGGATGCCGGCATAGCGCATCGCGCTATGAAATTACGATTAAATAATTGATTTAGTAGCCTATTGATTTGCCGATGCCTGCACCCTTCGGTAAAATGCTCGGTTCCCCCCCACTAATGAATCAAAGGAATGCCATGTCAAAAATCATTTTCAAGGCTGGTGAAGCCACGGTATATCGCGATATTGACAACACGGCGGCCATGCCTGAAATTTTAATCGGCAGTGTCGATGGTCCGGTAGGCGCTGCATTCGCCAATATGATGGCGCAAAGCAAGGGCCACACAGCCATGTTCGCGGTGCGTAACATCAATCAGTTGGTGCGCCCCGCTACCATGATGGTGCCAAAAGTAACCCTGAAAGATTCAGCCAACATCGAGCTGTTCGGTGGCGTGGTACAAGCCGCAACCGCCGATGCGATTGTTGACTGCGTGATTGAAGGCATTATCCCCAAGGATCAGGTGAATGATTTATGCATCATCAGTCTGGTATGGATAGATCCTGCTGCCGCCAAAGATCCTAATCTTGATAAGGCAGACATGTATCGCAATAATTACGAGGCAACAAAACTCGCCATCAAGCGCGCATTGAACGACGAGCCCAGTATTGATGAACTGATTGAAAATCGCCACAAGATCAAGCACATCATGTGGGACGAAAGCTGGGGCGACGTCTAAAGTAAACCTACGACACAATCCGGTTCAAGTTCAAAAGCGAAGCGACAAAGAGGAAGTCAACATCGCTGAAGAGTGAATCGGGGAAAAGGCAGCCCGGGCTGCCTTTTTTATTTGAGGCTTTGCAAGATTTTTCTTACCGGCGTGGGCAACGCAGCACCAATCGCATCCTCTAGCCCCAGCCACACCAGGCCCGCCTCGCGCGCTTGCGGCGCTATGCGCAACACGGTCATGGGTTGGGGCCTGATATCCAGTTTGAAATGCGTGAAAGTATGACTCAGACTTGGCAATACCGGCAGCGCCTCAGCATGCACGCCATAACGCTGCCGTGCGGCATCCTCCGGCCTCATATCCGGCTCGATCTCCGGCAGACTCCATAGCCCACCCCAGATGCCTGAGGGTGGCCGCTTTTCCAGCATGACCTCATTGCCGCGGCGCAATATCAGCATGATCGTGTGTTTTTGTGGCGTGGCCTTGCGCGGCCTGGAGACAGGTAACTCAGTTACACGCTGCTGTTGATAAGCACCACAGGTCTGCTTCAGCGGACATGCGCCACACTTGGGCTTGGCCCTGCTGCACAGCGTCGCGCCCAGATCCATCAGGCCTTGGGTATAGGCCACCATGTCTGTAGCAGGCAGCAAATCCTCTGCCAGCAACCATAATTGTTTTTCCACTTTGGGCAAGCCAGGCCAGCCTTCCACTAGAAAATGCCGCGCAAACACGCGCTTCACGTTGCCATCCAGTATCGCTTGCCGCTGGCCGAAGGCAAACGAGGCCACCGCCGCTGCCGTAGAACGCCCTATGCCGGGCAAACTTAATATGCTTTCAAAATCTTGCGGGAAACGACCACCGTGTTCATCCATAATCACCTGCGCGGCGTTATGCATATTGCGCGCGCGCGAGTAATAACCAAGACCGCTCCAATGCTGCAGCACTTGTTCCTGCTCGGCAGCCGCCAGGCTGGAAATGTCTGGAAAGCGCTGCATAAAGCGCTGGTAGTAGGGAATCACCGCCGTCACTTGAGTCTGCTGCAGCATGATTTCCGATACCCAGATGGCGTAGGGATCGTGCGTATTTTGCCAAGGGAGATCGTGGCGACCGTGAATTTTTTGCCAGGCGATCAAGCGGGAGGAGAAATCAGGCATTGTCTTCTGTAGCGCAGGCGCCCTCGCCTGCATTAAGTTTGAGAAGCGAACTTGCGGCCGTTTGCAGGCGAGGGCGCCTGCGCTACCAATGACTAAAAACCCAGCAGCTTATTCAACTTCTTTTTTGCTTTTTCTTCCGGCGTCAGCGCCTTCTTCGGTGCAGGAGCCGGCGCAGGGGCTGGTGCAGCATTAGGAGCAGCTTGTGGAACAGGCTCGCCGGGTTGCGCGGGAGCGGGTGTTGGGGCAGGTGCAGCGGACGGAGCCGCTTCAGGAGTTGCGGCTGGCTTGCTCTTGCCCCCTAACAAAGACTTAAGCGCGCCTTCCTTGTCGCCACCGATCAGCTGCTGCAACGGTGCAGCTTTGCCCCCGCCCACTTTATCCAAAAGCTGACTCTTGGCTAAAGCGGTGCCAATGGCGGCGAAATCCATATTGTATTTAGGTGCGGAGAATGTGCCGGTGACCTTGACCGGGATGGTCAGGCCGTTGAGCGCATTGAGGTCAGCGCCGCCCTGTCCCTTGAGGGAAGCCACCACCGTAGGTTTGGCGACATAATTGATGGTTTCGTTGGCGATGTCTATATCGCCGCTACCTGAGATGCGAAACAGCGGAGCTTTCATGCTGAGATCATCGTTGTGCGCCACGCCGTTCTTGATGACGAAACTGGCTTTCATCTCGCTGAAATCGGTCTTTTTAGTTTTGTCACTTTCGACGCTACTTTGCGATTTCAGCACATTCAGTTTGTCCTTCACGCCGCGTATTGTGCCGGCAATATCAATGCCTTTCACCGCGCCATCGGCCAAGTTCAGCGCCGCCGTCCCATTCAGCCCCTTCTTTAGGGCGCCGACGGTGGCGCCCTGTGTGGTCACATCCAGATTCAAATTACCCTTGCCATCCAGCATATCATTGTTGATGGCATCCACCAGCAAAGGGCCGACGGCGATGTTTTTCATTTCCTGCTTGAATGCGATACTGGGTGTGCTGCGCGCGTCCACTTTCAAGTTACCGGCCATCGAGCCCTGGTACAAATCAGCAGAGAACGGCGCGATCTGGGCGATCCCGCCTTCGGCCTTGACACCCACATGCACGTTACTGGTTTTAACATTTGCCAGTTTGAGCCAGCCGATTTTCGCCTCTCCCGAGGCATTAAGCTTTTTTAGCGCACTCAAATCGATAGGCGTATCC
>JADGRN010000044.1 GCA_017880825.1 Methylophilaceae bacterium
CCCATGGGCATAGTAATCGCCGCCGTAAAATTCCGGGTCGGTGATGATGGCCTGACGCGCCACCTCGTTAAACGCCATATTCTGTGCGGTGAGGTTGGGCGCGGAGGCAATCACCAGTGCGTGACGTACGCGCTGCGGGTAAGCCAGCGTCCATTGCAGCGCCTGCATGCCGCCCAAGCTACCGCCAATCACGGCAGCCAATTGTTTGATGCCCAGGTAATCCGCCAATCGTGCTTGCGAGTCCACCCAGTCTTCTACTGTGACCAAGGGGAATTCTGAACCCCAAGGTTCGCCAGTCTCAGGGTTGGTACTGGATGGCCCGCTGCTGCCATGACAGCCACCCAGATTATTCAGGCCAATCACAAAAAAGCGGTTGGTGTCTAATGGTCGGCCGGGCCCGATGAGGTTATCCCACCAGCCCGGGTTCTTGTCAGATTCAGCGTATTTGCCCGCTACATGGTGGTTGCCGGATAAAGCGTGGCAAATCATGACCGCATTGGATTTATCGGCGTTGAGCGTGCCGTAGGTCTCATAAACCAGATCGAATTGCGGCAGCACCGCACCGCTTTTGAGCGTAAGCGGCTCAGTGAAATGCGCGGTCTGGGGTTTAACGATGCCGACAGATGAAGATTCGTTCATGGCGCGATTATACTATGGCTTATGCGCGATGCTCATTCCTCACCAGTACAAGCCTATCAAGGCGTTTATCCTCAGCTGGCTGAGGGCGTTTACATTCACCTGACTGCCGCCGTGATTGGCGACGTTGTGTTGGCTGATGATGTTTCGGTATGGCCAGGCACGGTGATTCGCGGCGACATCAACAGCATCCGCATCGGTGCCGGAACCAACGTGCAGGATTTATCGGTGCTGCATGTCAGCCATAAATCGAGCTGGGACCAAGCAGCCGCGCCGCTCATCATCGGCAGCAATGTCACTATCGGTCATAACGTGATTCTGCATGGCTGCACCATAGAGTACGAATGCCTGATCGTCATGGATAAAGTGGTGGTGCAAAGACGCGTGATGTTATTCATCAACCCTAATGGGTTCATGAATTGCGGTGTTCAATAGAACGGTGGAGGCAAGGGCGCGGCGCTAGAGCGCTTGTGCCCCTACTTCCACCGTTGCCCATGCCGCCGTCGGTTGCAAGATCACTCTGCCTGGAATAGACTGTTTTCTGGTTTATGTATTCGTAGCCCCCCGTGTTACATGAACGAGGCACTTCAAGTTAAAACCGTTTTGTCTAATGTAACTCCATAGAGGGTGGAAGCATGCCGCAGGACATAAGTGAAAATATATCTTTAGCGCAGGAAGAACTTCGAGGCGTCGCCCGGACTGTTGCGGAAATCGAATGGTTATTGCTGCTCATTGTGCTTCTGTATCTGGAATTAAGTGGCACCGAGGGCGAGAATCACAGTGCGGTCTTGATGGCTTTGTTCTTTTATGCCGCCTTTATCATGAGTTTCCGTTATGCAAACTTCTACAAGCCGGAATCGCGCTGGAAGATCGCTATAGAAAGTTGGGGCATGATTGCCTTCATCACTTGGTCATTATGGTTTACGGGCAGACTCGAGAGCCCTCTCGTCAACACTTACCTGCTGGTGATTATTACCAGTGCACTGACACTCGGGAAACTTACGACACTAGCGGAACTTTGGTTGATCGCAGCCTGTTTCTTCTTTCTCGGGAGTCATTCCGCTATTCACGATCTGTTTTCACTCAGCTACGCAGGCGGGATCCTGGCCCGATTCGCTCCGTTCGTACTCGTCGCCTATTTCACCACCATGTTCTCATCGGATATTCGCTATGGCCTCAATAAGGCTAAGCTGATGTCGGAAACAGACGAACTTACAAAACTGCTTAACAGGCGTGGCTTCGCTATTGCAGCCGATCGACTGTTCGGTCAAGCGGTCCGATACGACCGTGCACTGAGTATATTAATGATTGACGCCGATAATTTGAAGCAGGTCAATGACAGCTACGGACACAAAGCTGGAGATCAGTTATTAACACTGCTTGTTAAAAGCATTCAGCGCCATCTGCGTGATACAGACATCATTGCACGCTACGGTGGGGACGAGTTTGTCATTTTGCTGCCTGAAACTCCAGCCCTTGGCGCGCTCGATGTCGCAGATAGAATCCGTAATTCTGTTGCAAACACACTAATGGAGATCGATGGGAGGGCCGTCAAAATAACCGTGAGCATAGGCGTTGCGACCTATCCGGATGATGGACGCAAGTTAGACTCTCTCATGGCAAGTGCCGATGAAGCAATGTACAAGGCAAAGACAGGAGGAGGGGATCAGGTCGCCAAATTCTCTGCCTGACATTTTATGGACGGGGGTTCATGAGCTGACCGACTGTTTTCGCTATGTATCCTTTGCTGGTCAAGATAGCTAAGTCCGTAAAACAACATAGCTAGGATGAATGTCTTCAGTTCAGTATTAGTGATACTTCCCAGTGCCCAGACTCATCTCTTCGGAGGTGCCAATCTCAAATTGGAACCGTGATGATCCAGTGTCTAGATTTGCCCGAACCGGCGACCTTACTCGGGCTCGAACACCTGAATGAATGGCGGCTCCTGGTTGTCGCATTTAAAGATGCGCTCGGCAAACTGCTCTACCGTGCCGCCAAAAATGAGAACGCTCATTGATCAACGTTCAAATTGCGACCCAATGCAGGCAATCAGGCAAACTGAGCCTGAGATTTCAGGTTGAGCGTTATATTATTTTACCAATCACATAGCCAATGACTATCCCGATCAATAGAGCTATGGTCAGGCTCCGGTAGGTAAGTACATCCTGGGAGTAGCCCCTTCTTATGGCTACAAAAGAAACCAAATAACCCAGGGCATTCAGCAGCCATATCACCGGAAGCGCCAGCACCTTGACAAGCAAAGGCCCTAAGATGGGGAAAAGTGCAAGAGTTCCTAATATCCATGTAAATGCACTGGACAATATACCGAATACAATTGCGCCGCCAGCTATGGCCTTGGCATCCATATCGAAATGAAAACCCAGCCAAATCAAAAATAGCAGTAAGCACCATACTGGGACCATCACCTTCCAGCTACGCTTAGCAGGACGAGGTGCAATTACAGAAGTATTAAACTCGGGGGTTTCTTCTAACGGATCAGGTTTGGTTGTTTTATGTCTTGAACGGTTCACATCGACCTCTGAAGAGTTAGATTTGACTTCCCGTACTTTACTAGATTTTTTGAATGTCTGTCTCTGATCCGTTAGCTGATATTCACCCCAGTACTGACCACCGCCAAGCTAATTAAACCATGCTCTACAACCACATTGACGGTGGCGATTGGTAGGCGTAATTTACCTTCATAGTTAATCACCATTGTCGACTACAGCCAGAATGGTTTGAGGCTTATGGCTCAGTTTGGCGCAAGTGGCTATCCCAGCTGAAAACCTACAGCAGTCTGTTCATTTGGCGGGTACGTTTGAGAGAGAGCCCATGGCAATCCATGTTCAGTCAGTCAGTAAGCTGGCTCCCGCTGATTACTTCCTTATTGAAGAGGAACATGCTCGGCTGAAAGGGTTACTACATGACCTACACGACACCTGCTGCAATTTGGACAATCTGCTAAGTTGCCAGAGCTGTAGCAGTGAAAAATTTGCCTCCTGCCGAGGTCGTTTACCTTCCTACATCCATGATCTTATTGATCTCGTTGATATGCATTTTTATCACGAGGAATCAATCATGTTGAGCAGGCCACAGGTTACAGTGAAATATGAGTACTTTAGAATTCATAAACAAGCACACGACAGCATCATGCAGGAATTGAATTCGATAGTTGGTGAATGTTTTTCACTGGACAAATTGGAAAAAACAGCTGAAGGCTACCGCCATTTCTACAAAAGGCTTTCAGACCTGTTTGAAGAGCATGACCGCTGTTTTGACGACCCGTTTATTCAATCGACCAAAGCTTAAGCAGTTTCTGTCCAATGTCTCTAGTTGGCCGATTACGCTCGGATGCATTCTTGAGTCTGGCCCATTCTTTCATAAAGTTAGCGCGCATGTCCGTTGGCTATAACCTGCGTTCGCGCGGCTCCTGGCTGTCGCGTTTAAAGATGCGCTCGGCAAACTGCTCTGCCGTACCGCCAATAGTGAGAACGCTCATGATCAGCACGGTTGATATGCCAACCAGCAGCCAATAGCCAAGCCCGCAAAGCGTACCCAGCACGGCAGAAACCCAGATGGTGGCTGCTGTCGTGAGGCCGGATACATGGCCCTCTGCATCCCTGATAATCACCCCGGCACCGAGGAAGCCAATGCCGGTCAGGATTCCTTGCAGTACCCGGCTGACTGCATCCATATTGGCAGAGCCATCTGCCATTTGCCCGTTCAGTATGGCGATGGTCGCCATCGCGGCGCCCAGCGTTACCAAGGCATGAGTTCGTAACCCCGCCAGTTTTCTGTGGAGATCGCGATTGAGCCCGAATAATCCGCCCGCCAATACCGCAACAACAAGGCGAAGAACCAGGTCCGTGGTGCTCATACTGTTAATGATTAGCATGGATATTTTTCCTATTGCTTACTTCTTGCCCAAGATCACCCGCAGAATACCGGACAAATCAGCGACAGACGTGACTGAATCAAAGTTTGCGCTTTTCAGTAATTGTGCGACTTTTTCTGCCTGGTCGTAACCGTGTTCGAACATCAGCCAGCCTTGTGGGTTTAGATATTGTTTGGCTCGGTTGATGATTTGCCGGATGCAGTCCAGCCCATCTTCCCCCGCAGCCAGTGCGCTCGTGGGTTCAAAGCGTAAATCACCCTGGTTCAAGTGCGGGTCATCCTTGGCAATATAAGGCGGGTTGCTGACGATGACATCAAAAGTTTGCCCGCCCAATGCACTAAACCAGTCGCTCAATACCAACTGCACATTGGCTACCCCAAGCCGCCTGGCGTTGCCCTGCGCTACCGCCAGTGCTTTCAGCGACTGATCAACCGCCGTCACCTTCGCTTGTGGCCTATGCTTGGCAATCGCAATAGCAATGGCCCCACTGCCTGTACCGAGGTCGAGCACTGTGCAGCTTTGGTTTGCGGGGATTTTTTCCAGCGCTACTTCGACCAAGGTTTCTGTATCCGGGCGCGGAATGAGCGTACCCGGCGTGACTGTGAAATCCAGCCCATAGAATTCGCGTTTACCCAGAATATAAGCAACCGGTTCACCGTTCAAACGGCGTTTCAGGAGCGCCTCAAAACCCGCATGGATATTGGCTTGCTGTCCATTAAAATCAAGTGCATCATTTTCATGGGTGAGAAGCCATGCGCGCGAGACATCTCCAAGGGCGTGCCGTAGAAGCGTCTGTGCTTCAATACGCGCTTCTGCTGCATTTAATCCTAAAGCGAGCACAAGTCGCTTTTCGGAGTCGAGCAGTAATTGATTGACGCCAGGCATGGTTCTTAACTTGAGGCAGCCTTAGGGCGCGCAAACCATAGCACCGCGACCACCAGAATATTGAAAACAAGCATCAGCAAACTCGTCCATGTGACTCGTTGCTCAAGCTCAATAATCTCGAAAGGAATATAAAGTCCGGCACTGGCAATGCCGAGGATTGCCGCCCAGCCTCGATTTCTCCACAACCCGTAAGCCTCGACAAAACGGATTGCCACATAAAACAGCGCGCCGAAAGCCAGTGCCAGCAGGCGCGGCTCGGTGATATCGGCAGAAAGCGCCAGCAGAATCTGCGGATATTTTCTGGCGGGGTTGAGATGAAAATGCGCGACTAGTTGCTCGGCGGCGACTTGCCAATCAGTATGCAAATGCCTGAACAAGGCAAAAGCCGTGGCCAGTACCAGCAGGCCTTTGGCAGCTTCAAAAATGGCGACGGAGCGCAGGCTGGTGCGTTTCAGGTCCATGCTGTCAAATTTGCACGGCAACAGCGCTGATTCTGCGCGATCAAGTCTTCGGCCACAATCCGGCCTCCTGCAACAAAAACCTTAATTATCTTCACCCAGGCTTGCCAGTAGCTCTGCCTGATGCTCGCTTGCCAGCGCGTTGACCAGCTCGTCCATATCGCCTTGCATGATGGCGTCGATCTTGTATAGCGTGAGGTTGATGCGGTGGTCGGTGATGCGGCCCTGCGGGTAATTGTAGGTGCGGATGCGTTCAGAGCGGTCGCCGCTACCTATCATCAATTTGCGATCAGACGCAATTTTCGATTGCTGTTCGCGCACTTGCACATCCTTGATGCGCGCTGCCAGAACGCTCATGGCCTGCGCCTTGTTGCGGTGCTGCGAACGGTCGTCCTGGCATTCGACGACGATGCCTGTGGGCAGGTGCGTGATGCGCACGGCGGAATCGGTTTTGTTGATGTGCTGGCCACCGGCGCCGCTGGCACGGTAAGTATCAATGCGGATTTCTGCGGGGTTGATCACCACATCGCTGACCTCGTCGGCTTCCGGCAGCACCGCCACAGTGCAGGCGCTGGTGTGGATGCGGCCCTGGGTTTCGGTGTCTGGTACGCGCTGTACGCGATGTCCGCCTGATTCAAACTTGAGTTTGGAATAAGCGCCCTGGCCTTCAATTTTGGCGATGATTTCCTTGTAGCCGCCGAGTTCGGATTCATTGGCCGAGACCACCTCTACCTTCCAGCGCTGGCGTTCAGCATAGCGGCTATACATGCGGAACAGGTCCCCGGCGAATAGCGCGGATTCGTCGCCGCCTGTACCGGCACGAATTTCAAGGAAGATGTTGCGTTCGTCGTTGGGGTCTTTCGGCAGCAGCAGTTTTTGCAGCTCGGCTTCAATGGCTTCCATTCTTGATTTGGCGCCGGTGATTTCTTCCTCGGCAAAACTTTTCATTTCCGGGTCGGACAGCATGCCCTGCGCTTCGGCAATATCTGTTTCGCATTGCTGATAGGCGCGGAACTGCTCGACGATGGGCGTGATTTCGGCGTGTTCACGCGAGATCTTGCGGTAGTTGTCCATGTCGGACGTGGCATCTTCGCTGCTCAAAAGACGGTTGAGTTCATCCATGCGCTCGCTCAGGGTGGCGAGCTTTTTGGTCATCGAAGGCTTCATTGCGAATTACTTTCAAAAGCGATTACTGTGTCGGCTGCATTTTCAATGCCTTGCCGTGCTGGCCGTACTGTCTTCGGCGCTTCATCCTTGCCGCCCTGTACTCCCATTTGAAACCAAATTTGCATCAGAGATGAATTTGATAGAGCTGGCGCAACAGGATTTCCAGTTGTTCGCGGTCATCGCCATTGCTGTTGTTTAGCGCATGGCTGGGTCCATGCAACAGTTTATTGGTAAGCGCACTACTCAGCGCTTCAAGCACAGTTGCAGGGTCTTCGCCACGCGCCAGCAGCTTTTGCGCTTTTTCCAGTTCATTACGCCGCAAACGCTCAGCATGGTCGCGCAATGCGCGTATGGTGGGCACGGCGTCACGGGTTTGCAGCCAGTGCATGAAGTTTTCCACACGCACATTGATGATGATTTCGGCATCAATCGCGGCTTCCTGGCGGTTGCCCAGGCCTTCCTGCACGATTTGCGCGAGGTCATCCACGGTGTAGAGGAACACGTCATCCAGCTCAGCGGCTTCCGGCTCAATGTCGCGCGGCACCGCCAAATCCACCATGAACATGGGGCGACGTTTGCGCGCTTTGATGGCACGCTCCACCATGCCCAAGCCCACAATCGGTAACTGGCTGGCAGTGGAAGTGACGACGATATCGAATTCGGCCAGGCGGTCAGGCAGATCAGCCAGCAAAATCGCGCTAGCACCGATTCTTTGTGCCAGCTCGGCGCCGCGTTCCAGTGTGCGATTGGCGATGGTAATGGACGCCGGTTTTTGTGCGGTAAAGTGCTCGGCGCACAGCTCGATCATCTCACCAGCGCCGATAAACAGCACCTTGCGGCCGTGCAGATTGCCGAAAATACGCTGTGCCAGCTTGACCGAAGCGGCAGCCATGGAAATAGAACTGGCGCCGATATTGGTGTTGGTGCGGACTTCCTTCGCTACCGCAAACGTGCGCTGAAACAGCTTGTGCAGCAAGGTGCCCAAGGTACCTGCATGTTCGGCAATCTTCACCGCCTGCTTGAACTGTCCAAGGATTTGCGGCTCGCCCAGCACCATGGAATCCAGCCCGGCGGCGACGCGGAATGCATGTTTGACCGCATCCTGCTGCGGCAGGGTGTACATATAGGGTTGAATGTTTAGAGGTTGCAGGCTGTGATATTTGGCCAGCCAGTCCAGCGCTAGTTGGGGATTTTCAGTATTACAGTAAAGCTCGGTACGGTTGCAGGTCGACAAAATCGCCGCCTCGCGCACCCCATGATGCGTGGTCAAATCACGTAACGCCAGCCCCAGATGTTCGTTCTGAAAGGCAACGTGTTCGCGGATGGAAATCGGTGCGGTGGTGTGGTTAACACCGACAGTGAATAGATGCATGTCGTAATTTTCCAGTATCAGACGTGCTTAAGCAACAATTTCAGTCCTTTAGATTGTCTTCTGGGCGCTGATTGCGGTTAAAATAAAGCTTTTTACCGCTAACAGACTAAATATCATGGCCAAAACCTACAGAATTGCTCCAAGTATTCTTTCCGCCAACTTTGCCAGGCTGGGTCAGGAGATCACCGATGTCATCACTTCCGGGACTGACATTGTGCATTTCGACGTGATGGATAACCATTACGTTCCAAACTTGACCATCGGTCCGCTGATTTGCGAAGCGATTCGCCCGGTGACCGATGCCATCATTGATGTGCATTTGATGGTCATGCCTGTGGATCGCATCATTCCGGATTTCGCCAAGGCCGGTGCCAACATCATTACTTTTCACCCGGAAGCCTCCAATCACATTGACCGTTCCCTGTCCCTGGTGAGAGAGCTGGGCTGTAAGTCTGGTTTGGTGTTCAACCCGGCAACGCCGCTGGATTATCTGGATCATGTGATGGACAAGATCGACATGGTGTTGCTGATGTCGGTTAACCCCGGTTTTGGAGGCCAGAAGTTTATCCCTGAAACGCTGAATAAACTGCGTCTGGCTCGCGCCAGAATTGATGCCTATATGCAAAAGTCGGGCCGTGAAGTTTGGCTGGAAGTGGATGGTGGCGTGAATGCCGCCAACATTGCGGAAATCGCCTGCGCTGGTGCTGATACCTTTGTTGCTGGTTCTGCGGTGTTTGGCGCCGGCAAAGATAGCGACCCCAATCGCTATAACAGCATCGTCGGTGCACTGCGCACGGAACTGGCCAAGGTCTAACCATCGCATGCACGCAGTGGTCAATATTAAGCCGCAAGTTTTTCCTGTTGCCGTCAAAGCCGTGGTTATTGATCTTGACGGCACGCTGCTGCACACCGCACCGGACCTGGCCGAGGCCGCCAACCGCATGCTGGTTGAAATGAACATGCCACCCATCAAGCAAGCCTTGCTCGAAACCTATGTC
>JADGRN010000045.1 GCA_017880825.1 Methylophilaceae bacterium
GAATCTCGAGCACCGGTTCCGCCACCCCTGGCGTATAGGCCAGGGACAAGTCTTGTTGCGTGGCACAGGGCTTGGAGGACTCGACCGACAGCTTGCCCGCCTTGGGGTACTCGTGGTAAGACAGGGCGCGATGCTTGAGAGAGGTCATGGGTTTGATTGTAATAGGTTTGATGGCGTAAATTTTAATGTGACGTGTAAGTTTTAGTTAAGATAAGTAAGTTTTTGCTTAAACATTTTGTTCCAGATGGCGTTGCTAATTGATATGCCTGCAAAAATGAAAAAGGCAGCTTGAGCTGCCTTTTTCATAAATCTGTTGAAACAAATTACATACCGTATTTTTTACGGAACTTGTCGACACGGCCAGCGGTATCCAGGATCTTCTGCTTACCGGTGTAAAACGGGTGAGATTTGGATGACACTTCAATTTTAATCAGTGGATATTCTTTACCGTCAGTCCACTTAATCGTATCCCTTGCGCCCATTGTGGAGCGGGTGAGAAAGCTGAAATCAGCACCGATGTCTTGGAATACAACGTCGTGATATTCTGGGTGAATGCCATCTTTCATGATGTTTGCCTCAATTTGTGCCGGTTTGTGCGGCGGGTAGTGACTCGCAGTAATGTATGCGAAAGCGCAGGATTATATTGATAATGCTGGATTTTTGCAAGCCAACCGTGTTTAAAATACGAGCAGATGCAGAGCTAGCCTCTGCGCATCGAATCAAAGAAGTCAGCGTTGTTTTTGGTGCCCTTGATTTTATCGAGCAGAAATTCCATGGCTTCGAGGTCATCCATCGGATACAGCAACTTGCGCAGCACCCAGATTTTTTGCAGGATGTCTTTTTCAATCAACAGCTCTTCACGACGGGTGCCGGATTTATTGACGTTGATCGCCGGGTACTGGCGTTTCTCGGCCATGCGGCGGTCAAGATGGATTTCCATATTGCCGGTACCCTTGAATTCCTCGTAAATCACGTCATCCATGCGCGATCCGGTATCGATCAGTGCGGTAGCGATGATGGTCAGTGAGCCACCTTCCTCGATATTGCGTGCCGCACCAAAGAAGCGCTTGGGGCGCTGCAATGCATTGGCATCTACACCACCGGTCAGCACCTTGCCGGAAGCCGGTACCACGGTGTTGTAGGCACGTGCCAGACGGGTAATCGAATCCAGCAGAATGACCACGTCTTTTTTGTGTTCGACCAGGCGCTTGGCTTTTTCCAGCACCATTTCGGCTACTTGTACGTGGCGTGTTGCAGGCTCATCGAAAGTGGAAGCAACTACTTCACCTTTGACCGAACGTGTCATTTCTGTGACTTCTTCCGGTCGTTCGTCAATTAACAGCACAATCAGACTGACATCGGGATAGTTGGCGGTAATCGCATGGGCGATATGCTGCATCATCACCGTTTTTCCACTTTTCGGGCTGGCCACCAGCAGGCCGCGCTGGCCCTTGCCGATGGGCGCGATCATGTCGATGACGCGGCTGGTGATGTTTTCCTCGCCGCGAATGTCGCGTTCCAGCACCAGCGGCTGGGTCGGGAACAGCGGCGTGAGGTTTTCAAACAGGATTTTGTGCTTGGTGTTCTCTGGCGATTCGCCGTTGACACTGTCGACCTTTACCAAGGCAAAGTAACGTTCGCCTTCTTTCGGGGTGCGGATCTCGCCTTGTATGGTGTCACCGGTATGCAGATTGAAGCGCCGAATTTGTGAAGGCGACACGTAAATATCGTCCGGCCCAGCCAGATAGGAAGTGTCTGGCGAGCGCAAAAATCCGAATCCGTCCTGCAGCACTTCGAGTGTCCCGTCGCCAAAAATGCTATTGCCCTTTTTGGCTTTATTTTTGAGCAGCGCAAAAATCAAGTCCTGCTTGCGCATGCGGCTGGCACCTTCGATTTCATTGGTGATGGCCATTTCAACCAGTTCGGTTACAGGAAGGTGCTTGAGATCGGATAAATGCATAAAAGAGGACTCGCTGAAAGAACAGAACTGCTAGAGATTGGGAACTACCGGGGGTTAGCGCCTGATTCGCGTAGTTATTTGGCGCTCAAAATAACGAATCAGGCACTAGCGTAGCTGCTTTAAATATTGCTGTCAATAAACGCCGTAAGTTGGGATTTGGATAGTGCGCCGACCTTGGTGGCTTCAACATTGCCGTTCTTGAACAACATCAGCGTGGGAATGCCGCGTATACCGTATTTGGGCGGGGTTTGCTGGTTATCATCAATATTCAGCTTGGCGACTTTAAGACGGCCAGCATATTCTTTGGCGATTTCATCCAGAATCGGTGCAATCATCTTGCACGGGCCACACCACTCTGCCCAATAGTCTACAAGCACCGGAACCTGAGATTGCAGGACTTCCAGTTCAAATGCATCGTCGCTAAGATGAGTAATGTGTTCGCTCATTGTGAACCTCTTTATGAATGTTGTTTCCGAAGGGAGATGGTAGGATAGTTCCGCTATCGTAGCGAAAAAATCTCCTTAAGTGAAGCTTTAGCGTATGCATGCATGTTGTCTCTGCTGTCGGACGCTAGCGCGGGCCAGGTTTTTTCTTATAAATCAGGTGATAATTGGAATTTAATAGATAAGGAATGAGCATGCGTGCTTGATCGCTACAGGTTAGCTGTGTGTGACCATCTCCATGGTGCTGACTATTGCGGATCAGTTACAGGTGCTGTGTTATGACGTCGACTGGGAGATGGCTAATTTGTGGTTTAGCGCAGCTTATGAAACCAGTTCAATACTATGGCTGTGCTCATAGCTATGCTGCTAACGATAATAAGACTGGCAATGCTAAACTTCGCCATCTTCAATTGTTGCAGGAAGTTATCTAAATGAAGTTCATAGAACAACTCCTCGAAAGCTTTTTGTGGAATAGCCGATTTGTCGTTCTGGTGGCGGTTTTTGCCAGTCTGGCGGCCGGGTTTGCCTTGTTTTATATCGCGACTGTGGACGTGTTTCTTGTGGTGCAGCATGTGTCTCACTATGCGGATGCCAGTCTGAGCAATGAAGCACGCAGATTGCTGCATGACGAGAGCATCACGCATATTGTGGAAGTGGTGGATGGCTACTTGTTGGCAACCATCATGCTGATTTTTTCGCTGGGGCTCTATGAATTGTTTATCAGCGATATCGACCCGGCACGCGGAAGCAAGACTTCCAGCAAGGTGCTGGTGATCAGTAATCTGGATGATTTGAAGAACCGGCTGGCTAAAGTCATCATTATGATCATGATCGTCACACTGTTTGAGCATGCACTGAAAATGACCATGGGCACTACTGCAGATTTGCTTAATTTTGGCGGCAGCATTGCCTTGATTGGTCTGGCGCTGTTCCTGATGCACAAGGGCGAAAGCCATCCAACCGAGCAACGCTGAATATGAATCCACGACGTTTATTGGCTGGTGGGCTGCTTGGCCTGTGCCTGACTTTTACCTGGTGTTTGACTTCCGCATGGGCTGGAGAGGGCTTTCTGGTCAAGGATATGGCCGGGAAAAGCCATAGCCTGACCGATTACAAGGGGAAGTGGGTGCTGGTAAATTACTGGGCCACATGGTGTCCGCCTTGTCTGGAAGAGATCCCTGATTTGGTCGGGTTGTATGACCAGCGTAAAAACAAGGATATGACGGTGATAGGCATTGCCTTCGGCTACAAGAGCAGCAAGGAAGTCGCGGATTTTGTCGACGATATGCTGATGTCATATCCTGTGGTGCTGGGCGATGAAAAAATCACCGGCCAGATTGGCCCGGCAGACGTGTTACCAACCACCTACATCTACAATCCACAGGGCAAGCTGGTAAAGACCAAGCGTGGCCTGATTTCCCGCGCTTATATTGAAAAACTGATCGCGGAAAAGTAAGTAGGCTGTACGCGATTTACAGCCTATTAAACTACACAGGGTTTACTCAGGCCGGTAGCGGAATGCTGTTGCCTTCGCCGTCCAACACGTTCAGTTGATTTTCCTCGGCAAAATGCATCAATTGCGAATAACCTTCCGGGTTGATATCTTTCAGCTTCAAATTCACTGCCAGACAGCGTACGCCATTGATTACTTGCGGCTTCAGGTAGGGAGAGTGGCGAAGTTTACGGTCCGTACCGAAACTGGCATAAGTGCTGCACATGCGGTCTACCCAGTCACTGGGACGAAACGGCTTACCAGCCCGGGTCAGGCCTTCAATGATAATTACTTTTGGTTTGCTGGTCATGAATTTTCTGTCATTAAAGTTGATTAAATTAGTTGTATCGGATTGTCGCTGGTTGCAGCTCAGTCGAGATACTCAAATACCTTGACTACCTTTTGCACACCGTCTGTTGCGCGCGCAATCTCCACTGCGTCATCCGCTTCCTTATGGGTGACGATACCCATCAGATATACCATAGAAATTTCAGTAACTACCTTGATATAATTAACAGGAAAGCGGTTTTCGGTCAGCATGCGGGCTTTGACTTTTGTGGTGATGTAGGCGTCATTATTGCGTTCCATACGCGGGCTGGAGGCAGAAATCACCATTTCATTGGTGACGCCACGCACGTTAGCAACACTTTTGGCGATACTCTCGGCCTTGGCTTTGGTGGCCTCGTCGATGGCCTCACCGGTCATCAGCTCATTGCGGTTATAGCTGGTGACGTTGACATGAATTTTGTCTCCCAGTTGATCGTCAATGTTTTTTTCTGCCTTGATCTCGATAGCTTCGTCTTCAACATAAGCCCCGTATGTGCGTCTGTCGGCAGCCATCAGGCCACCGGCGGCAGCACCTCCGGCTACTATCGGGAAACAGGCAGTCAACTGCGTGGCAATGACGGCGGCCATGAGTAATTGGGTAATCGGTAATCGCTTGATCGAGCGCATTTAATCTACTCCTAACAAAAGACAATCGGTTGTATCGCACAGGCAATGCAGAATCGAATTATAAACTTCCTGAATACAGGCAGCATTATTATGTGGCACGCCCATATGAATGTCCTGCGCTCTGAGAAGTTCCATCAGCTCACCGCCATTTCGCCACTCAGGCATCAAAAGCATTACGTATCCATTCAATATGGTGCGTGTCGACTTTGTCCATCAGCACTGCGTCAAAGCGGCACGAGGTGCTGCTGTGGCTCAAAAGATAGTGCTCGGCAGCGCGCACCAGTTTTTGTTGTTTGTGCGGGGTGATGCTCATGCCGGCCCCGCCGAAATCGGTATTGCTGCGCAGGCGAACTTCAACAAATACCGTCGCGCTGCCATCGCGCATGACCAGGTCTATCTCGCCAAAACGGCAGCGGTAATTGGTTTCCAGCAGGATTAGCCCGTGCTGTTGCAGATAAGTGGCGGCCATTTTCTCGGCTTCATTACCGCTATTATTCAAGGCGCTTTTTCCAGCGCCACACCGTCCTGGCGGAATTGCCCCAAGGCCAATTCACGTTGCAGGTTACCTTGCTCATCCAGGCGGATCTTGCCGCTCAAGCCATGCAATAGCAAGGGCGCATGAGGTTGTTTTTTTAAAGCTGCCAGTATGTGATAGGCATCAACTCCGAGCGCGAACCAGCGCTGCGTTTCACCGGGAGGAAGATCAGCAGCAGCGTTGCGATAAGGCGCAAATTCAGGATCGTCCGGGTTCAGCAGCCAGGGGATATCGACGAAATGGATGGCCGACAGCGCTTCATTCAAAGGGTCTTTTGCATTGCCACCATAAATATGCGAAAGACCAAAAGTTGGTGTTGCGCTGTCAAGATAGGAGCGAATGGCACGGGCCTGTATGGCATCAGCGGCAAGGAAAATCATGTCCGCAGGGTGGGCGGTCGTCTGCGCCTTGAGATCAGCAAAATTGGATCCTTCAGGGAAACTCGCCTGCAGCGTAATCTGCCCGCCTTCAGCAATCCATGCTGCGCTGAAAGCTTCAACCATATGCGCAGCCAGCGGCGTGGCGGCAGATATCACAATCGCAGACTGCATACCGTAATCACGTGCGATCTTAACGATTTGTGCGGCTTCGGTTTCTATTGATAATCCCAGCATATGCAAATCACTTTGTGCCTTGATGTCCTCGCTCTGGTTCAAAACCAGTGTAGGAACAGGCAACGTAACACCGGCCAAGGCGCCGACTTCATCACGCGTAAGCGGACCGACGACGGATTGTGCACCATCGGCAACTGCCTGCTGGTAGATGGCAATAATTTGGTCTTTGTCGCCGTTGGCAGCGTAGGCTTTGACTTCCGCATGTCCTTGCGCAACCGCTTGTGCTGCTTCAAAACCGTGCCGGATAGCGACAGCTGCCGCCGAGTAAGCTTCAACTTCAAATGGCAGCAACAGTGCGACTTTGCCTTCAAGAGTAGCGACAGTCTGGGCATTGTTGCTGTTGGAGGCCTGTAGAAGTAACGCTGCTAAAGCAGGATGCTCTGGGTAAGTTCTGCGCCAGGATTCGATGGCTTTTTTGGGGCTGGCGCTACTACTTGCCGCGAGCGCCAAGTCTATCCAGCCTTGCACGATGTTATCCGGACTTTCGCCGCGCATTTCAATCAACTGTTGTTTGCTTTGACTGGTGAGCAACTGCCAGATTTTTTGCTGATCAGCTTCTGTTTCCGATTCAGATAAATCAGGCTCGGCCAGGACGTGTTGCTCCAGCGCACGCAGCGTATCCTGCTGGTTCTCATAGGCTAGTGCCAGGGTTGCGTGTAAACTCGCATTGGCTTCCGGCACTAAGCCGCTCTCGGCTTGCAGTGGCAGTAGCAGCCTGAAAGTAGTGTCAAAATCAGCCCGCGAGGCGGCAATTTGCGCAGACAGCAATTTGGCATAAGGTGAGATGCTGGGAATACTGGCTTGGGCTAGTTGGACGCAAGCTGCGTCAGATTTTTTAAGGCAAGCCAGCCCATCCAGATATTGCTCTTGCGGAGTTTTTTTTGGTTGAATAACTTTGAGTGGGCTAGATGCAGCAGGGGCTGCGGCAGGTGATTTAGCTACGGCTGGTTTGGCTGTTTCCGCATGCGCGAACCCCGCCATCAACAACCATTGCAATAAAAGAAAGGCAATCAAACGTTGAATCATAGCGGCACATTATATGTGGTAGCCACGCCGATTGGAAATTTGCAGGACATTACTTTGCGCGCGCTGGAGATTCTCAAAAGCGTCGATGTGATTGCTGCCGAAGATACGCGTCACACAGCGGGCTTGCTGGCGCACTTTGCCATTCAAAAAAAGCTTATTGCAGTACATGACCACAATGAACGCAAAGCCGCCGAACAATTATTGACCCGCTTGCAAGCCGGCGAATCGATTGCATTGGTGACCGATGCCGGCACCCCCGGTATCAGCGACCCCGGTGCGGTCGTGGTGGATATCTTGCATGAGGCGGGTATTAAGATAGTGCCTATCCCCGGCGCCAGCGCGGTGATTACGGCCTTATCAGCGGCAGGCATAGCCGCCACCGGCTTCAGCTTCTACGGCTTCTTGCCCGCCAGCGGTGCGCAACGCCGACGAGCATTGAAAGAGTTGAAAGCACTCAACAGTACGCTGGTGTTTTACGAAGCCCCGCATCGCGTCATTGAGAGCGTGCAAGATATGGCAACAGTGCTGGGTGCTGAGCGGCGATTGACCATCGCGCGTGAACTCACCAAAACCTTCGAGACCTTTCATCGCTGTCAGTTAGGGGATGCTTTAGCATGGCTGCAAGCCGACCCCAACCAGCAGCGTGGTGAGTTTGTATTGCTGGTGGAAGCAGCGCCAGCTATAGAGGCTGGCCCAATCAGCGATGAAGCCGAGCGTACACTAAAATTGCTGTTAGCTGAATTGCCACTCAAACAAGCGGTAAAATTAGCAGCAGATATCAGCGGTGCCAAAAAAAATGCACTGTATGACCATGCACTGAAACTACAATCAACTAAATGAATACACTGACTATCACCCGCCCCGATGATTGGCATCTGCACTTGCGCGACGGCGACGCGCTTAAATCAGTACTGCCGCATACCGCGCGCCAGTTTGCCCGCGCCATCGTCATGCCCAACCTGCGTCCGCCGGTTACCTCGACAGACATGGCGCTAGCCTATCGCGACCGCATATTGCAGGCATTACCTAATGTAGCGCAGGCGCCCTCGCCTGCAAGGTTTGAGCCGCTCATGACTCTGTACCTGACTGATAACACCGCGCCGCAGGAGATAGCAGCAGCCAAAGCCAGTGGCCTTGTGCATGGCGTCAAGCTTTACCCGGCGGGCGCCACGACCAATTCCGACTCTGGGGTGACTGACATTGCCAATTGCAGCAAGGCGCTGGAAGCGATGGAAAAGCTGGGGATGCCGCTGCTGGTGCACGCCGAAGTGACCGATGCGGATGTCGATGTGTTCGACCGCGAAAAGGTGTTTATAGACCGCCATATGGCGCCCTTGCTCAAGCGCTTTCCCGGCTTGCGCGCGGTGTTCGAGCACATTACCACGCGTGATGCCGTCGAGTTTGTCGCCGCCGCGCCTGTCAATGTGGGCGCCACGATTACCGCGCACCACTTGCTGATGAACCGTAACGCGATGTTCACCGGCGGCATGCGACCGCATCATTACTGCCTGCCCGTGCTCAAGCGCGAGGAACACAGGCAGGCACTGGTAAAAGCCGCCACTTCGGGCAGCCCTAAATTTTTCCTGGGCACGGATAGTGCGCCACACCCAAAATCAGCCAAGGAAGCCAGTTGCGGTTGCGCTGGCATATACACCGCGCATGCCGCGATTGAGCTGTATGCGGAAGCGTTTGAGCATGCGTGTGCACCAGATGAATTAGAGGGCAAACTGGAAGCCTTTGCCAGTTTTTATGGCGCAGATTTTTATGGCCTGCCGCGTAACCAGGAAAAAATCACTTTAATAAAACAGTCATGGAAAGTACCGGAGCAGTTGTCGCTGGGGGCAGAAGTGCTGGTGCCTTTGCGTGCCGGGCAACTGATTACATGGCGTTTAAGCGGAGCTTGAGCCTCATGACAGATGCACAACAGATTCATCCTTTTCATCCACCCAAGCGTGTTCTGCTCGGTCCCGGCCCATCGGACGTGCATCAGCGTGTGCTGGATGCCATGGCCAGGCCAACGCTGGGGCATCTCGACCCGAAGTTCTGCGACATGATGGAAGAGATGAAAACGCTGCTGCGCTACGCCTTCCAGACTGAAAACCAGTTGACCTTCCCCTTGTCCGCGCCCGGTTCTGTCGGCATGGAAAGCTGCTTCGTCAATCTGGTGGAGCCGGGCGACAAGGGCATTGTGTGTAGCAACGGCGTGTTTGGCCGTCGCATGGCGGAGAACGTCAAGCGCAGCCGAGGCGAGCTGGTCTTGGTGGAAGATGCCTGGGGCAAGCCGGTGGATCCGCAAAAGCTGGAAGACGCGCTGAAAGCCAATCCGGACACCAAAGTGG
>JADGRN010000046.1 GCA_017880825.1 Methylophilaceae bacterium
TTTCGTCACCGCAATCACCTCACTTGGCGATGCAAGGGGAGGAGGGCTGGCGCGAGGTTTGGGCTTGGACTGCGGCTTACGCGCTTGCTCAGGGTGAGTTTGTGGCTGCGGCTCGGGATTATTGGTCGGTGTGTTCAGCGCTACCTTCGGTGTCAAAGGGTTTAATTGCACCACAAGCGGCTCTTCTATAGCCTTGGCTGGAGCCTCTCCAAACCGCATGAGTTGTGGGGCCAGAGTAAATAACAACACCACATGCACAAGCAAGGACACAATAATCGCGATTAAGGTGCTGCGCCGAATACGAATTTCCACATAAGCATCGCCGTGTGGGGTCAATACTCCGGCAGGCTCGTTGAGTCTTAGGGGTGTTTTATCTATCATCATATTTTTTGCGGGCGTGCTCAAAGCTGTGACAGGATACATTTATTGGGTGACTATATAAATGTAATGAAGTTGCCGCGATTTCTTGATAGCCAAAAAATGAAAAAGGCCAGTGCCTAAGCGCTAGCCCTTTATTTATTTGGCTCCTCGACCTGGGCTCGAACCAGGGACACACGGATTAACAGTCCGTTGCTCTACCAACTGAGCTATCGAGGAATCGGTGAAGGCGTGATAATAAAGACTTAGCCATGTTTGGTCAATAATGAACTGGGGTTAAAAATGATGAAGTGGGCACGGATTGCGGTAATTGCAGGAGTTGTGATTGTGGGGTTGCTGGCGATCCCATTTTTGATCCCGATGAATACCTACATCAAGCAGGTGGAACAAGTTGCCTCGGAGAAACTGGGTGTGCCTGTAAAAATTGCTTCTTTACGACTTGCTTTTCTACCGATACCGCGGCTGAATGTCGATGGTGTCCAAGTAGGCAATAACGCGGAGCTCAGTGTAGACCATGTTTCGGTAGTTCCAGTCATTTCTTCCTTGTTTTCAAAAACCAAGGTGATTTCCAAGGTGCTGGTCAATAAGCCAGTCGTCAAAAAAGCTGCGCTGGATATCCTCGCATCTTTACGCAAGCAACAAGGCACGCCGGCCGGGGATACTTCCGTAGTCATACGGCACATTGTGCTGAAAGATGCCAAGCTGGAATGGCCTGACATGAAGCTGCCTGATATTGATGCGGACATTTCACTGAGCGATGCCAACAAACCGGAGTCTGCTGAAATTAGCAGCACTGATGGCAAACTCAAACTGCTTCTTATTCCTGAGGGTACAAAACAAAATATCACACTCACAGCCGACCAATGGACTTTGCCAGTAGGGCCGCCAATGTTGATTGACAAGCTGCAGATGGAAATGACGCTTGAAGAAAACCGGTTGCTGATATCCACTATCACAGCCACGCTTTATCGCGGCAAGGTCGCAGGTAACGCTGAACTGAGCTGGGCTAAGGATTGGCGCGCGAACGGTAAAGTGCAAATCAATGGGCTGGAAGTGGCGGAACCGACCAAACTGGTAAGCAAATCGACCCATGTCAGTGGCCGACTTTCCGGCAACGGCACTTATTCCATGAGTGCAAAAGAACCGGCACAACTTGCGGATAAGATATTGGCTGATTTTCGTTTCAAGGTGGACGACGGTGTACTGTATGGGCTGGATTTGGTGAAAGCGGCAAGTATATTATTGAAATCAGGGCAGAGTGGCGGAGAAACAAAGTTCGATGAGCTTTCCGGCTTATTACACGTAGTTGGCAAGCAATATGAATTGCGCGATCTTAAAGTCAGTTCCGGGTTAATGGCGGCTAAAGGCGGGGTTAAAGTGCTGCCGAATAAATCGCTGGATGGCGTTATCAACGTAGAAGTGAAAACCGGCATTAATTTGGCAGCTATCCCTTTACAAGTGTCGGGCACGCTGGATAATCCGCAGGTATTTCCAACCAAAGCCGCATTGGCAGGCGCGTTAGCAGGCACCGCAATTCTCGGCCCCGGCGTGGGCACCTCGTTGGGTATTAAGGCAGGTTCTGCCGTGGATAAAATTAAGGGGCTGTTTGGTGGCTCTGACAAGAAATAAGCAGGTATTTCATCATGTTTAATTTAGCAGTACCTTGGTGGGAGCTGGTATTAAGAGGCGTCGTTGTTTATGCCCTCTTGATCATACTGTTACGCATGACGGGCAAACGCCAGATCGGTCAACTCTCACCATTCGACCTGGTGTTGCTGCTGATACTTTCCAATTCAGTACAAAACTCAATGAACGCAGGGGACAACTCCCTGATTGGCGGGCTAATTTCTGCGGTGACATTGGTAGTGCTGAATTACCTGGTCGGGCTGGTGACTTTTAAAAGCAGAAAACTGGAGGAAATCGTAGAAGGACGGCCGCAAGTGCTGATTCATGAGGGAAAACTGTTTGAGGATGTGATGCTGGATGCAAAGCTTACCCAGCATGAGTTGGATTGTGCCTTGCGGCAAGCCGGTTATTTCGCAATTGAGGAGGTAAAGCTGGCGATTCTGGAGAACAACGGCGGTATCAGCGCTCAGGGATATAGCGAAAAGCAGTCTGCGGATAGTCAATTGAAGAAGGCCTCACTCAAGAGGCCTTTTAACTGATCAGCTTAATGCTTTGGCAATTCTATCCAGTGCATTTTTCAGATTGTCCATGGAGGTCGCGAAAGAGATGCGGAAATAGCCTTCTGTGCCAAACGCAGAGCCTGGCACCACGGCCACGCCAACGCTTTCAAGTAAATATTCAGACAGCGCCAAATCGGTGGCTTCCGATATTTTCCCGGCTTTATGCAAATTAGCGATGGCGATTCGCGCATCAGGGAAGGCGTAAAACGCACCACCTGCTTCAATGCACTTTAAACCGGGGATTTCATTGAAGCGCTTCACCACAAACGCATGGCGCTCGCGGAAGGCAGCCACCATGGGCTCTATACATTGCTGCGGGCCATCCAGCGCAGTTTGCGCAGCAACTTGTGAGATGGAAGTGGGGTTGGAGGTTGATTGCGATTGCAGTATCTCCATCGCCTTGATGATATGCGCAGGCCCTGCAGCATAGCCGATACGCCAGCCCGTCATAGAGTAGGCTTTGGATACCCCATTCAGTACGATGGTGCGGGGTTTAAGCTCAGGCCCGGCATTGAGGATGTTGTAAAACTTGGCACCGGTTAAATTGACGTGCTCGTATATGTCATCCGTGGCCACCAGTATTTGCGGGTATTGTTTGAGCACATCCGCCAGAGCCTGCAGCTCTTTCAAGGTATAAACCGAGCCGGTAGGATTGGAAGGCGAGTTGATGATAAACAGCTTGGTTTTTGGGGTTATGGCCGTCGCTAATTGCTCGGGCTTGAGCTTGAAATCCTGCTCAATGCCGCACTGGATAATCACCGGCCTGGCCTCAGCGACCAAGGCAATATCCGCGTATGAAACCCAGTATGGAGCAGGGATGATGACTTCATCACCGGGGTTTAGCACGGCCAGCGCCAGGTTAAAAATACACTGCTTGCCACCCACACCGACAATGACTTCTTTTTCGGTGTATTCGAGTGCGTTGTCGCGTTTGAATTTGGCGACAACCGCTTTTTTCAGGCTGGGAATGCCTGCAACCGGCGTGTATTTGGTAAAACCATTATCGATGGCTTGCTTCGCGGCATCTTTAATGTGTTGCGGGGTGTCGAAATCTGGTTCGCCGGCGCCCAGGCCAATAATGTCGCGGCCTTCGGCTTTAAGTCTGGCTGCACGAGCAGTAACGGCCAGGGTGGGCGATTCCTTGATGGCTTGAACGCGTCGCGAAAGCTTCAAAGCCGATGGTGCAAAATCCAGTGGTTCCAAAGTCAACTTCCTTGATGCGGAGTGAGTTTATGAGCAAAACCGTAATTTTACGCACAAAACCCACCCAACGGAACTTACGACACGCTATTTAGCACTGAGTGGCATAACCTGTCGCTTCGTTGAACTGATCAGCAATATCCTTATCAATCTCGAGCAGAGCCAGTTCGATAGCATGCACTTCATCATTGTCACCTTTTTGTGACGCAATTACGTCGACACGGAACAAAGCGTCGATATTCTTGGCATTGAGGCTGATAGCCTTGCGATAATCCTCTTCCGCTTCTTTGGCTCTGCCCATTCTTTAGCATTTGCTGATCGTAAGCATATGCCGACGGCAATAGGCCCAGATGTAAATAAGCGGCAGGATAAAGCGCATGAAAGTCCCCAATAAGTGAGTTAAAGGTGAACTTCCGCCATGTTATCAGAACAGGCTGGGCTATCAAAAGCGACCGGAAATAGAAAGCAAAGTTCATGGCTCAGCCTGATAGAATGACCGGTCATTGAAAATAATCAGCTTGCTTACACGGTCTCCGTCTTGATAGTCACTTACCCTAATAGCCAGTATCAGCTTTACCAACCGTTTGCGCCCGCCGGTGATCAGCCCGCAGCTATTGCAAAACTGGTGGACGGAATCAATCAGGGCATGCGTTTTCAAACATTGCTCGGCGTAACCGGCTCGGGCAAAACCTACACCATGGCCAATGTCATCGCGCAAATCGGCCGCCCGGTGATTGTGATGGCGCCCAATAAAACTTTGGCTGCACAGTTGTATTCCGAATTCCGCGAGTTTTTCCCTAATAATGCCGTGGAGTATTTCGTTTCCTACTACGATTACTACCAGCCGGAAGCTTACGTACCGTCGCGTGATTTGTTCATCGAAAAAGATTCCAGCATCAACGAGCATATTGAGCAGATGCGGCTCTCAGCCACCAAGGCCTTGCTCGAGCGCGAAGACAGCATTATCGTGGCTACCGTATCGGCCATTTACGGTATTGGTGACCCGGTGGATTATCACGGCATGGTGCTGCATCTGCGGCAGGGTGAGCCCATGAGCCAGCGTAATGTAATCCTGCTTCTGGTCGGCATGCAATATGACCGCAATGACTTTGATTTTTCCCGAGGTACGTTCCGCGTGCGCGGTGATGTAATTGATGTGTTCCCGGCGGAAAACTCCGAAACCGCGCTACGCATATCGTTATTCGATGATGAAGTAGAAGCGCTGACGCTGTTTGATCCACTCACAGGCCAGATACTGCATAAAATTCCGCGCTACACGGTGTACCCCTCCAGTCATTATGTGACGCCGCGCGAGACCACATTGCGGGCGATGGAGAAAATCAAGGTTGAACTGCGCGAGCGCACCGATTGGTTTATCAAAAACAATAAGCTGGTAGAAGCTCAACGCATCGAACAGCGCACGCGCTTTGACCTGGAAATGCTCAACGAGATTGGTTTCTGCAAGGGCATCGAAAACTATTCGCGGCATCTTTCAGGGCGCAATCCGGGTGACCCACCGCCGACGCTGATCGATTATCTGCCACCTAACGCGTTGATGATTATCGATGAAAGCCACGTTACCGTGCCGCAAATCGGCGGTATGTATAAAGGCGACCGTTCGCGCAAGGAAAATCTGGTGGATTATGGTTTTCGCCTGCCTTCGGCGCTGGATAATCGGCCGCTCAGGTTTGAGGAATTCGAGCAGACCATGCGTCAATGCGTGTTTGTTTCTGCCACGCCGGCAACCTATGAAGCTGAACATACTGAGCAGGTGGTTGAGCAAGTGGCACGGCCTACCGGTTTGATAGATCCGGAAATCATCGTTAAGCCCGCCGATACGCAAGTTGATGACCTATTGTCTGAAATCAAGCTGCGAGCGGATGTCGGCGAACGCGTGCTGGCCACCACGCTGACCAAGCGCATGGCAGAAGATCTCACCGATTATCTGGCTGAGCATGGGGTTAAGGTGCGCTATCTGCACTCGGATATTGAAACCGTGGAACGCGTGGAAATCATCCGGGATTTAAGGCTGGGCGAGTTTGATGTGCTGGTTGGCATTAACCTGTTACGTGAGGGATTGGACATTCCAGAGGTGTCCTTGGTGGCCGTGCTGGATGCAGATAAAGAAGGCTTCTTGCGCTCGGAGCGTTCGCTGATCCAGACTGCTGGCCGCGCTGCACGCAATCTCAACGGCAAGGTGATTTTTTACGCTAATAAAATTACCCGTTCGATGAAGCTGGCAATGGACGAAACCGAGCGTCGCCGTAAAAAGCAGATGGCTTTTAACCTGGCCAATAATATTACCCCTGTAGGCATTAGCAAGGGTATCAAGGACATGATCGGTGGCATCTATGACAAGGATGAAGCCAAACGCGAACTGAAAGCTGCGCAAGCGCAAGCCAGTTATGAAGCCTTGAGCGAGAAACAAATCCTTAAAGAGATGAAGCGCCTGGAGAAAGCCATGCACGACAGCGCCAAAAATCTGGAATTTGAGCAAGCGGCGGATTACCGCGACCAGCTTAAAAAGCTCAAGGCCAAGTTCTATGGAGCCGAGATACCGGATGATCTTGCCAGCGGAACGGCTTGATACAGTGCAAGGCGTATCCCTTCCAAGCTCAACGTCGGAATTTAAGGATGCGTTTGCTCGGGCGCACCGTTCTTTTGGCAGACGAGCAGAATCTCATCCACCTTCTCGGTGGCTATCATCCCGGGGGCGAGGGCGAGCCTTTTCTGGAAGTGCATACCGAGCGGCATAAATATATTGTTGTACCACCACAGCGCGCGTGCGCGCCGATGGGTGAGAAACCACATGCCGATATCGACCAGACGCGATGATTCCGGCTGCATCCCATAGACGGCGCTTTGCTTTACTACGAAGCCGTATTGCGCAAGCTTGGCTATGAGGCGCTCCGGCTCGTAGCGGCGGCGGTGCCCGACGAAGTCGTCGAATGCCGTCCAGTACGACGGGTGAAGCGGTACCGAGAGCAGTAACGCTGCGCCGGGCGCAGCCACGCGTGATAGTTCGGACAAAGCTCCATCCTCGTCGTCGACATGTTCGACAATGTCGAATGCGCACACGAGATCAAACGCGCCATCCCGAAACGGAAGCGAAGACACGAGGCCCCGCAGAGCGTTCGCGCCATGCGCGTGCAGTTTGGCAACCGCAGGCGCACTGATGTCCACGAAATGCGTCCCCTCGATAGGAAGCCGCGGCCTTAGCCCAGGCGCGACTTCAAGCCGCCGCTGCAATGGCGAGACCAGGGAGCAGACGAGCGGCCAGGTATTGAAGCGCTCGGGCTTAACCAGACGCGCGTCCGTCCAAAGCGGATCATAGAATTGCCGGTTTACTTCAAGGAGTTCGAGGTCGCTGCGGGCATATAGTGGCACTGTATTCATCGTGCAGCCATGCTAACAGCAGATATCCCGATTGAGGGGAAATATTACTCCCATAGGCACCAGCAAGCGTATCAAGGACATGATTGATGGAGTCTATGACAAGGATGAAGCCAAACGCGAACTGAAAGCTGCGTAAGCGCAAGCCAGTTATGAAGCCTTACTTTGGCACGTTCAGAGCGACGTCTTCAAAAGCTCAGAGTATGAAAGGTAACAGGGCTGAAACACGCCGGCAGTATGCCTGATATGCCTCTCCGAATTGCTCGCGCATCCAGCACTCCTCGAGCCGAAGCTTGCGCCACAAGGCCCATAGAGCGATGGCTACGGCAAGAATGCCTCGCCATTCACCACGGGCCATTGCGGAACCTACAAAGGCAAGCAAAAGCCCAGTGTAGATAGGGTGACGAACAATGGCATAAGGGCCGCTTGTGATGAGTTCATGGCCTTCCTTGATGGTCACAATGCCGCTCCAATTGCTGCCGATGTGGTGGCGTGCCCAGACAGTAAGTAGCAGACCTCCAGCGGCCAGAACCGCACCAGCCCAGAACGGCCATGTGGCCAATGGCAGGAAGCGCGCACCAAGAAAGGGAAGCGGCACACTCGGAACCCAGAGAAGAAGCAGCGCGAGCAGGAGCGGACCTATGTGCAAGAGCCGCGACGGCAACGATTCACGCCGCGCAGCGACCTTGACATTGCGTGACAAGGCCCACCAGTAGGCTGCCCAGCTCAGCCACATGACAGGGAATAGGTAGCTATACACGAGAGCCATGGGCAATGCCAAATGGGGGCTAGCGGTTGACATGAGCGGTCCACGGAGGCCGGAGGCCGCAGCGGGTCAACTCGATGGAAGGGTCAGGCTGCATCTTCATCGCGCCATATGCGTCGAATCTGGTGATCATGGACATGCGAGAACAGAAGCAGGGCGGTGACAGCGTCGATGAGCGCAATAAACATGTCGGATTGAGTATCCCACGGGTCGCCCTGTGTAGCCAGGAACGCATCGGCACCCTGTCCCATAGCAATGGCCACAGCCCACTCAATGAGTTCGTACGATGCACTGATGGCCAAAACGATGCAGATCACGACAAAGGCGAGCATCTTTCTTCCGCGCACGTACTGACCTCTAATGAGAATCTCGCGAGCGGCAAGGGCGGGCACAAAACCCTGAAAAAAGTGCCCGATTTTGTCGTATGGGTTGCGGCTAAGGCCAAGAAAATCGGCGAGATGGAAGCCGAGAGGAACTCGTGCGTACGTGTAAGTACCCCCGATCATGAGCACAATGGCGTGCAGGAAGATGCAAACATAAAGCAAGGTGGTTAGCGGGAAGCGGCGATAAGTTGTCCACAGAACCGGCAATGCGATGATCACAGGGAGCACCTCTAGCGCCCAAGTAGCACGGTCATAAGGCCGAACGCCGGATAGTGCGAGCAGCCCGACTAGCGCGACTGACGCAACCAAGAGGAAATAAGAGCGTTTTACGGGCATGATTGGAAGCAACCTAACGTGCAAGCTCACCGGCGCGCCGCTTGCGAGTAAAGGCGCCGAAGGGGGCAAACGCACAGCCTGCCGACGCAGGCGTAGCGCGGTAGTCCAGAGAGCTAACGTCTAGCTTCAGGAGCCGACGGCCAGCAGGCGAAGTGCTGCTGGGTGCCGGTCCCCTGGAAGCGTAGGTTAGCTCTTGATGCCAAATGAGGCTTTGCGGGCAATCGTTTCATAAACAGACAGCAACCAACGCATTAGATCATCCTTTCTTCGTTCGGTAATAGTGCCTATTCCCCAAATTGCACTGATGGTTCCAAAGACCACGATAACAGAGGTGGCCCCGCTAGGAAATAATAATTTTTAGAGATTAATTACTCTGGATACTTGATAGACCAATTTGCGTCACACGTATAATTAAACACTGTGTTAGCCATGTTTTCGGAGCAATCACAATCTTGAACCTGCATCAGGGGTTGCTTTTCGCGCTTATTGAAAATCCTCTCGTTCGCAGTAGCATGTTTATTTTTCAGATCCATCTCATCAGTTGCCTTGCGTTTTGCGTCAGCACAGGCCTGTGTTCTGTTGCTGCTTGTTACTGTTACGGTGCCAACAACCTCACCTGCAAAAGAATAGGTAGTGATAAAAAGTGTGAACGAAATACAAAGACTCGCTCCCCGTTTTAGCATTAGTACAATTTTTGTGTAGGAATAATTAGAATCCGCT
>JADGRN010000047.1 GCA_017880825.1 Methylophilaceae bacterium
CCGCTGCTAGCGTTGTAAAGTTCTACTTTACCCTTGGCAAAAATATGTTCTTCCAAGAGGTATCTGCAGGAGCGCAATTTCACGCCAGCATTAGGTGCTTTAGCACCAATGATGTCGGGGAAGACCTTCACGGTTTTATTGCGCGAAATCTAATCGGGGTTAAAACCCCTCCTACCCTAAAAACGGCACCTTCAGAGGCCGTTTTTTATTATCATATAAGCTATGAACTCAAACCCAAATATCCGCTGGCATAACGCCACTGTCACCCGCGACGACCGTCAAATTCAAGGGGGCCATAAAAGTGTGATTTTGTGGTTTACCGGATTTTCCGGCTCCGGCAAATCCACACTGGCGCACGCTGTCGAAAAAGACTTGTACGACCTCGGTTGCCGCACCTATGTGTTTGATGGCGATAACGTGCGCCATGGCTTGTGTGCAGACTTGGGGTTTTCCAAAGAAGATCGGAAAGAAAACATTCGCCGTATAGGTGAAATGTCAAAGCTCTTTATAGAAGCTGGCGTGATTGCCCTGACGGCGTTTATTTCGCCCTTTCAGGCAGACCGTGAACGGGTGCGTAAGCTGGTAGCAGAGGGAGACTTTATCGAAATTTACTGCTGCTGCCCGCTTGAAGTTTGTGAGCAGCGCGATGTCAAGGGGCTGTATCAAAAGGCGCGGCAAGGCAAGATAGCAGAATTTACCGGAATTTCTTCACCTTACGAAGCTCCGGAGGATCCGGAATTGGCTATTGATACCGCCAACCAGCCTCTAGAGGCTTGTGTAGAAAATATCATGCAATATTTAGCTGCACGCCAAATACTTCCCGCCAAGTAGGAGCGGCGCCCTTCACGTGCGAATAATGCGATAAATCGCATATATTCCACGGGGAAGCCAAAGGCTGGCTCGCCGCGAAAAATGCTTATCGGCACGAGGGCGTGCCTCCTACATCGGGTGGTTTATTCCTCAATGCCTAGCTCCTGAATTTTGCGCGTGAGGGTGTTGCGTCCCATGCCTAGCTGCGTAGCGGCTTCAATGCGCCGTCCACCGGTATGCATCAGCGCTTTGCTGATCAGTATGCGTTCGAACTCTCGCGTGCGGGTGTCCAGCACATTTTGTTCTCCGCGATTCAATGCATCGGTTACTTCCGCCCCCAAGGCTTCTTGCCAGGATGTACTGCTGAGTGGCCGGCTGAGGTCTTCTTTCAGTTCCTGCGGCAAATCCGCCACATCAATATTCTGCCCCGGCGCCATCACCGTCAGCCAGTGGCAGACGTTTTCCAGTTGCCGCACGTTGCCGCTCCAGTTCATGGTAGCCAAATAGCGCAAGGCTGCGGGAGAGGGCTGCTTGGTTTCTACGCCCAGCTCCTGTGCGCTTTGTTGCAGAAAGTGCTTGGTGAGCAATGGAATATCCTCGCGTCGTTCTCTCAAAGGCGGCAGGCGCAGGCGAATCACGTTAAGCCGGTGAAACAAATCCTCGCGAAATAAACCGAGTTTGACGCGTTCTTCCAGATCCTGATGAGTCGCCGCAATAATTCTTACATTGACTTTAACCGGCTGATGGCCCCCGACACGGTAAAACTGACCATCACACAGCACGCGTAGTAAGCGGGTTTGCAGGTCGGATGGCATATCGCCGATTTCATCCAGAAACAGTGTGCCACCATCGGCTTGCTCGAAGCGGCCGCGCCTGGCAGCTTGCGCACCGGTGAAGGCGCCACGCTCATGACCGAATAGCTCGGATTCCAGCAAATCCTTGGGAATAGCGGCGGTGTTAATCGCTATAAACGGTTTATCCGCCCGTGGGCTATGACGATGCAAGGCACTGGCAACCAACTCTTTGCCTGTACCAGATTCGCCATTGATAAGCACCGTGGCATGCGAGCGGCTAAGCCGTCCGATTGCCCGAAAAACCTCCTGCATGGCAGGCGCATGGCCGATGATTTCAGGGGTTTCCTCTGGACTAATCGCTTCAGTAGCCTGGCGCATGCTTTCATCTACCGCGCGGCGGATGATATCAATCGCTTGATCGACATCAAAAGGTTTGGCCAGGTACTCAAATGCCCCGCCTTGAAACGCCGCCACGGCGCTTTCCAGGTCAGAATAGGCCGTCATGATAATGACCGGAACATCAGGCAGACGCTGCTTGATTTCCTGCAGAAAATCAAGCCCCGAGCCATTAGGCATGCGGATATCGCTTACAATCACCTGCGGTTCCTCAGTAGCCAGCGCGTTCATCGCCTCGGGGACTGAGGCAAATGTCTTGAACTCCATATCGGTACGTGCCAATGCCTTTTCAAACACCCAGCGTATGGAGCGGTCGTCATCGATAATCCAGATTGGCTTCATTTTATGGCCTTTCGCGCAGAATCTGCGCTCCTACAAAGTACGGTTGGTTGTTGGATTGTAGGAGGTCAGATTCTGGCCGATAACAATGGTGCATTATGATTAAGTCTTTACCAGACATTTATGGTTACCTAATATTATGTTTATTGTTTAATGGTTAAGTGTTTCATTGCGGTGCTCTCAATTGGCAATAAAATGGTAAAGCAAGTTTTCCCGGCCCGGCTATCACACTCAATCATGCCGTGATGCTGTGTGATAAAAGTTTGTGCCAGTGTCAAGCCCAAGCCGGAACCACCCTCGCGCCCGGAAACCAGTGGATAAAAAATCCGCTCGCGGATGTCCGGCGGTATGCCAGGGCCATTATCAATAATCTCTAGTTTGATGGCGACCCGGCAACGCTTTTTCGCCAATGTGACTTGTCGTTCGGCACGGGTACGAAAAATAATCTGCCCTTGGCCTTGCATGGCTTGTACGGCATTGCGGGCGATATTAAGCACGGCTTGGATTAGCTTCTCGCGATCACCAATCAGTTCCGGCAGGCTGGTGTCATAGTCACGCAGCACCAGGACACCTTTGGGGGATTCTGCCAATAACAGGCTGCGTACACGTTCCAACACTTCGTGTATGTTGGTAGGTTCGTATTTGGGTACACGATGCGGTACCAATAGCCTATCCATGAGTGTTTGCAGGCGGTCAGCTTCTTTGATAATGACTTGTGTGTATTCACGCAGATTGGCCTGAGGCAGCTCATGTTCCAGTAGCTGCGCCGCGCCGCGCAGCCCGCCCAGAGGATTACGGATTTCGTGGGCCAGATTGCGCAGTAATTCTGCATTAGCCTGCTGCTGAATCAGCATACGCTCTTCACGGGCAATTCTAAGCTGCTGATCCATCTGCAGGAATTCCAACACCAGGCAGGCTGGTGTAATATCTACCGGAGTGACTGTGCAAGTGACCGCCAACGAGTTATGTCGCGCCGTAGAAATGAGGAATTCATGTTCGCGAAACGGGCTGCGCGTAGCCAGAGCATGCTCAACAGCCGAGTGCAGAATTTCAGAGGCTGGAAATGCGTGTGATAATGGATTTCCAGTGATCTGTTTGGCGCTAACGGCAAACAGAACCTCTGTTGCCGGATTGGCATAAACCACGTTACGCGCTGCATCCAGCAGAATGACGGCAGTAGCGAGATGTTCTAGGCCAGCAAACGGCGTTGGGATGATGTGTACCATGGTTTAGTAGTATAAGCAAAAGCCAGGCCATGGGAATAGCAACAGCAAAACCAGCTTTTCAGCCGGAATTAATTAAGCCCATCCAGCTCTTTTTGCAGTAGCTGAACGTTTTTTTCATGTTGTGTAACGTCTTCCTGAAGCCGCTTCATTTTCTCATCGTATTTGGGCACGTTGCGGAATGTTTTGCCGTTAGCCCCACGATAAACCTCTGGTTTTGATTCGCCTTCAGCATAGGCTTTTTTTGCGTCTTCCCAGGCCTTATTCTCATTGTAGAGCTCCTCCTGCAATATCTGCTTACGCTTGTCGTCGCGATGGTTCTGCGTCTCATGATCCACGCGAGGAAAATTGGCGGGCGTGGCAGTTTTGCCTCGACCGGGCTTTTCTGCTCCACTACCAACAGGATCAAGATTCAGCTTTACTGCGCCTTTGATAGGCACATTGGAATAAGTGACATGGCCGTCGGTATCGACCAGTTTATAAATTTCCGCATACGCTGTAAGGCTAGTGAAACCAGCGATCAGCCCTAGAATTAATAAAGTTTTATTCATGGCTATAGAGTGTAGTTGAGAACGCATGCTCAAGCAACGCGTGCGACAAGCTTGGCGTTGACCCAAGGATAGCATTCATTATGACCGCAAAAGAAAAAAGCGGGTTCCCCCGCTTTTCCCCTGATGGATAAAATGAATTAGCAGCTGTAATACATGGCAAACTCGACTGGATGCGTCGTCATGCGCATCCTGGTCACTTCTTCCATCTTCAGCTCGATGTAGGCATCAATCCAGTCGTTCGAGAATACACCGCCACGCGTGAGGAATTCACGGCCGTTGTCGAGGTATTCCAGCGCCTGTTCGAGCGAAGAGCACACGGTTGGGATCTTGGCATCTTCTTCCGGCGGCAGGTCGTACAGATTCTTGTCGGCCGGATCGCCGGGGTGAATCTTGTTCTGGACGCCGTCCAGGCCGGCCATCATCATCGCGGTGAAGCCGAGGTAGGGGTTGCAGATCGGATCCGGGAAGCGCACTTCGATGCGGCGCGCCTTGTCCGAATGGACGAACGGAACGCGGATCGAGGCCGAGCGGTTCTTGGCAGAGTAAGCCAGTTTTACCGGCGCTTCAAAACCAGGCACCAGACGCTTGTAGGAGTTGGTGCCTGGATTGGTGATGGCGTTCAGCGCACGGGCGTGCTTGATGATGCCGCCGATATAGAAGATCGCGAATTCCGAGAGACCGGCATAGCCGTTGCCGGCAAACAGGTTCTTGCCGCCTTTCCAGATGGATTGGTGAACGTGCATACCGGAGCCGTTGTCACCGACAATAGGCTTGGGCATGAAAGTGGCGGTTTTGCCATAAGCGTGAGCAGTATTCAGCACCACGTATTTCAGGATTTGCGTCCAATCTGCGCGCTGGGTCAGGCTGCTGAACAAGGTACCGATTTCGCACTGGCCGGCAGTGCCTACTTCGTGGTGATGCACCTCAACCGGCACCCCCATTTGCTCCATCGCGATACACATGGCAGAGCGGATGTCCTGCAGTGAATCAATCGGAGGTACCGGGAAATAGCCGCCCTTGACAGCGGGGCGGTGTCCAATGTTGCCACCTTCAAATTTGTCAGCGGATGACCAGGCCGCTTCTTCAGAATGGATTTTGCACATGGAGCCGGACATATCGACCGACCAGTTGACCGAATCAAAAATGAAGAATTCCGGTTCCGGGCCAAAGTAAGCAACATCACCTACACCGCTGGCCTTAAGGTAAGCCTCACCACGTTTGGCAATCGAACGCGGGCAACGGTCGTAGCCTTTGCCATCGGTTGGATCAACCACATCACAGGTCAGAATCAGGGTTGGCTCATCCAGAAACGGATCGAGGTTGGCACTATTCGGATCCGGTATCAGCAGCATGTCCGAGGCCTGAATACCCTTCCAGCCAGCGATTGAAGAACCATCGAAGGCATGGCCATCAGTAAATTTATCCTCGTTGAAATGCGAGATAGGTACTGATACGTGCTGCTCTTTACCTTGGGTATCGGTGAAACGGAAATCTACGAATTTGACTTCGTTCTCCTTCACCATTTTCATTACATCAGCGACCGCCATTTGATTCTCCTAAATACAGGTTTGAGTTAATTAAGTAAAAATAGACACGCTTAACTAGCAGGAAGCGTGCCATTGAAAGAAATCAGAATTCACATTTTCACACATAAGGTTATAAAAGAAAACCAGAAGTGAGCGCACAAACCAAGTGCATAAACTATTTTATACGCACCAGATTAGTGCAAATGTCAGGACCGCTAATTAAAGCTATACTTGAACCTAGATAGTGTATGGAGATAATCATGGAAAAGTTAACGACAATTCTGGAAACGGCCAAGCAGCGCGCATTAGAAAAGCATCTTCCCTATGCCGGCGCACTGACGCCAAAAGAAGCGCAACAAGTTTTGCAACTGACTTCTAACGCAAAATTAGTGGATGTGCGAAGCAGTGCCGAGATTGATCTGGTGGGCAGGATTCCGCTGGCAAGCCATATCGAATGGGCGTTTTATCCCGGCTGGACTGCCAATCCTGATTTCCTGACACACCTCAGCGTGCAAATCGATAAAGAGATGCTGGTCATGTTTATTTGCCGCACCGGCGGTCGTTCCCACCATGCGGCCGTGGCAGCCACGCAATTGGGCTATGCCGAGTGCTACAACGTGCTGGAAGGCTTCGAGGGGGAGGCCGAGCCACAGACTAAACAGCGCGGCAAAATTAACGGCTGGAAGGTTGCCGGCCTGCCTTGGACTAATAGTTAAGCATGGTCGATAGATATGCAGTGATTGGTAATCCTGTCGAGCACAGTAAATCGCCGCTGATTCATGCGGCGTTTGCACGCCAGACCGGTCAGGATATCGAGTACACACGTATTCTTGCCCCGCTTGATGGTTTTCAACAGACAGTCACAGATTTTTTCCGAAGGGGTGGGCGCGGCGCCAATGTCACCGTGCCATTCAAGTTCGAAGCATACGATCTTGCTGTCGCCAATGCTTCAGAGCGCGCTCACGATGCAGGTGCGGCGAACACGCTGATGTTTGAAGGCGGCAAGATAATCTGCGATAACACCGATGGTGTCGGGCTGGTGACGGATATCCAGAATAATCTCGGAATAGCCATACAAAATAAACGCGTCCTGCTGATAGGCGCGGGCGGCGCTGCAGGAGGCGTGCTGCATCCTATTTTTGAGCAACAACCGGCCATGCTGGTGATCGCCAATCGCACGCTGGACAAAGCCATGTCCATGAAAAAGAAAGTGGAAGAAAAAGGCGAATTCCGATTCGTATCGGTGGCGGCCAATGAATTCGATGAACTGGATGGCCAGTCCTTCGATATCGTCATTAACGCCACCTCCGCGGGGCTGACCGATAGCATCTTGCCTATCCCGCGGGGCATATTCGCCCCCGGCGCGTTGGCCTACGACATGATGTATGGGCGCGAAACGCCGTTCATGGCGTTCGCGCGCCAGCAAGGGGCAGAGGTTGTCGATGGCTTGGGCATGCTGGTCGAGCAGGCGGCGGTTTCTTTCAGCTTGTGGCGTGGGGTGCAGCCGGAGACCAAGCCTGTCATTGCCCAGCTCAGACATTTATGAACTGGCGTCAAATCATCTGGCGTGGGCTGCTCGCGCTGGTGGTGCTGGCGCTGCTGTACCAACTCTGGATATTCCTGCATATCTGCTGGTGGGTGGATCACAACCCATCCACTAGCGCATTCATGGCAGACCGGCTGCAGATTCTGCAGGAAGATAATCCTGACGCCGAGCTACGGCACAAATGGGTGCCCTATGCCAAAATATCAGCGAATCTCAAGCGCTCCGTGATTGCTGCAGAAGATTCCAAGTTTATCGACCATGAAGGTTTTGACTGGGAAGGCATACAGAAAGCTTACGAGAAGAATCTGAAGAAGGGCAAAATCGTTGCCGGTGGCTCCACCATCAGCCAGCAGCTGGCCAAAAACCTGTTTCTTTCCACCAAGCGCACACCTTGGCGCAAGCTGGAGGAGGCCATGATCACGCTGATGCTGGAACAGATGATGACCAAGCGCCGTATTTTTGAGATTTATCTGAATATCATCGAGTGGGGTAATGGCATATTCGGTGCCGAGGCAGCAGCAAGGCGCTATTTTGGAGTCAGTGCCAGCGGACTTTTACCTTACCAAGCCGCAAAGCTGGCGGCGATGATTCCCAACCCCAGGTATTATGACAAGCATCAAGCAGCGCGCGGCTTGGCGCGCAAAACCGATATTATTCTAGCGAGAATGAATTACGTTGAAGTACCGTAGCAGTGCAATTAATTGGACGATCAGTGAATCATGAGACAAAGTATCGGCCAGCATCCTGCAATTTATAGTTTCAGCATCGCTTTGAGATATTTCCCGGTGTAACTTCCATGGTTGTCGGCAACCTCTTCCGGAGTGCCCTCGGCGATAATGCTGCCGCCCCCGTCGCCGCCTTCCGGACCCAGATCAATCAGCCAGTCAGCGGTCTTGATGACGTCCAGATTGTGCTCAATGACGACGATGGTATTGCCGTGGTCACGCAGGCGATGCAACACATCCAGCAGTAATTGAATATCGGCAAAATGCAGGCCAGTGGTAGGCTCATCCAGAATATACAGGGTGCGGCCGGTATCACGTTTGGACAGCTCCAGCGCCAGCTTGACCCTTTGTGCTTCGCCGCCGGAAAGCGTGGTGGCGGATTGACCCAGCGTGATATAGCCCAGACCAACGTCGAGCAGGGTTTGCAGCTTGCGCCTTACCACCGGCACCGCATTGAAGAACTCATGCGCCTGCTCGACGGTCATTTCCAGCACTTCGCGGATGTTCTTGCCTTTGTAATGGATTTCCAGTGTTTCGCGGTTGTAGCGCTGACTCTTGCACACGTCACAAGGCACGTAAACGTCGGGCAGGAAGTGCATCTCCACGCGCAACACGCCGTCGCCCTGGCAGGCCTCGCAGCGTCCTCCCTTGACGTTAAATGAATATCTCCCTGGGCCATAGCCGCGGGCGCGTGACTCTGGTACGCCTGCAAACAGTTCGCGAATGGGAGTGAACAGGCCGGTGTAAGTCGCCGGGTTGGAGCGCGGCGTGCGGCCTATGGGGCTTTGATCGACATCCACCACCTTGTCGAAAAATTCCAGACCGTCAATTTCTGCAAATGGCGCGGGCTCGGTGGAACTGCCATAAAGATGACGCGCAACCACGCGGAACAGCGTGTCGTTAATCAGGGTGGATTTACCGGAGCCGGAAACGCCGGTGACACAGACGAACAGGCCGACCGGTAGATCGAGCGTGACATCTTTTAAATTATTGCCACTGGCGTGGGTCATTTTTAGCCAGCGTTTAAGCTCAGGCGCGTGGCGTTTTTTGGGTACCGCTATGTGTTTTGCGCCGCTCAAGTACTGCCCGGTGAGTGAGTGCTCATTCGCCTGAATTTCCGTGGGCGTTCCTTCCGCCACAATCTGGCCGCCATGTTCACCGGCGCCGGGCCCGATATCCACCACGTAGTCAGCGGCCAGAATCGCGTCACGGTCATGCTCCACCACAATCACGGTATTGCCGATGTCGCGCAGGCGTTTCAGGGTTTCCAGCAGGCGGTCATTGTCGCGCTGGTGCAGGCCGATGGAAGGTTCGTCCAGCACGTACATCACCCC
>JADGRN010000191.1 GCA_017880825.1 Methylophilaceae bacterium
CCGCTGATCATTAACGTTTGGGCGAGTTGGTGCGGCCCTTGCCAGGATGAAATAGGATCACTGCAAAGACTAGCCCGTAGTGGGGGGAAGCAGTTCAATGTGATAGGCATATCGACGGATGACTATCGTGAGCTGGCGTTAACATTTCTAAAAGAATCCAACACCACATTCGCTAATTACATCGATAGCAAATTGTTCATGGAAAATATGCTGGGAGCTGAGCATATTCCTTTGACCTTGTTGGTCGATGCCAAGGGAAAAGTGCTGGACAAATTCTATGGCGCCCATGAATGGGATAGCCCCGAAGCCTTGGAAGTAATCAAGAAAGCGTTCCACATCAAGATGTAACTTAGTCGAACCCGACGGGGTTTTCGAAGTACTCCATGAGAAACTAAAATAGAAAAGCCACCCAGAGGTGGCTTTTCTATTTATGGCGTCCCCACGGGGATTCGAACCCCGGTCGCCTCCGTGAAAGGGAGGTGTCCTAGGCCTCTAGACGATGGGGACCTAAGAAAATTGCAAGCTGCATTTTACTACAAAACCCGACTTTTTATGGTGGAGGTAAGCGGGATCGAACCGCTGACCTCTTGCATGCCATGCAAGCGCTCTCCCAGCTGAGCTATACCCCCGAAAAGAGGCGCAATGTTAAAGACCGGCGCTAAAAATGTCAACGCATTTTGTCTGGTTTGGGCTTATTTTAAGCGGCCGGCGCTGATAATTATGGCGTGCTAGCCCCGGGTGTTGGATTGTTGCTCAAATTGGGACAGATCTACACGTGCCAGTGGTTGCCATCCAGGTTTGCGGTGCTCAGCCACGACATTGGTAAAGATGCCGCCACGCACATAAAATTTGGCGGTAAGCCGCATGAACTTGGGTTGAGTCGCTGTAACCAGATCATCCAGAATGCGGTTAGTGACGGCTTCATGAAAGCAACCTTCATCACGGAAAGACCAGATATAAAGTTTGAGGCTTTTTAGCTCCACACATTTTTGATCGGGGATGTAGTCGAGATAAAGCACGGCGAAATCAGGCTGCCAGGTCTTGGGGCAGAGACAAGTAAATTCGGGGATCTCCATGTGAATATGAAAATCGCGTTCTGGCTTGGGATTGTCGAAAGTTTCGAGCGTTTTGCCGGGTTTGCTATTAGGTGGTTGACTGGACATGAGGGCTACCGTATAAATTAGTGTAGTCATTATAAAACTACGCCAACCATAATATAAAATCTCATTAGCAATTGCGCCTCACTCATCTAAAACTCGCCGGCTTCAAATCTTTCGTCGATCCGACTACCTTGCACATCCACGGGCAGCGTGTGGGCGTTGTCGGTCCCAATGGCTGCGGCAAATCCAATGTGATGGAGGCTATTCGCTGGGTAATGGGTGAATCCAGTGCGCGCGAAATGCGCGGCGATTCAATGCAGGACGTGATTTTTAACGGTTCAGGCAAGCGCAAGCCCATATCACGCGCCAGTGTCGAGCTGAATTTTGATAACAGCCTGGGCAGTGCCGGTAGCGAGTGGGCACAATACGCCGAAATCGCCGTCAAGCGTGTGCTGGAGCGCGACAGCGGCTCCACCTATTACATCAATAACACGGTGGTGCGGCGGCGCGATGTGGCCGACCTGTTTCTTGGCACCGGCCTGGGTGGCCGTGCTTATGCCATCATCGGCCAGAACACCATTTCGCGGATTGTCGAAGCCAAGCCGGAGGAATTGCGCATTTTCCTGGAAGAAGCTGCGGGAATATCCAAATACAAGGAACGACGGCGTGAGACCGAGCTGCGCTTGCGTGACACCAGGGAGAATCTGACGCGACTGGAAGACATCCGGCGTGAGATGGAAAATCAGATCACCCGTCTCGATGCGCAGGCACAGATTACCGGCCAATATCACCGTTTGCAGCAGGCGCTGAACCATACGCAAGGCCGGTTGTGGCTGCTAAGGAAGCGTGATGCCAGCACAAGTTGGGAAAAGAGCAAACGCCAGGTCGAGAAGCTGGTCATTGGCCTCGAAGCGCAAATGGCACAGTTACGCAAAACCGAGAGCGATCTGGAAAAACTGCGTCTGGAATACCACGCTGGAACCGAATCAGTCCAAGCCGCACAGGGCAAGTATTACGAAGCCAATGCAGAGGTGTCGACACTGGAGCAGCAGGTGCGGCATACGCAGGAAGGCCGTGAGCGCCTTAGCCAGCAGCTGCAACAGCTATCAGTACAATTAAAAAAAATTGAGACACAGAACAGCGCACTGAATGAAGAGTTGGTGCAACTTGGCGCTAGCGAGCAACAGGTACTGGGCGCCAGCGAGCAAGCCGAGCAAATCCTGATGGCACAGCGCGATGCATTGCCAGTGGCCGAACGAGAATTTGCTGCTGCACAGCAGACCTATAGCCTGGCAGAGAAAACGTTAACCGAGGCAGAACAACACATTCGGCTGGATAGCGCACACCTACAACACCTGGATAAAGCCTGCTCAGAGCTAAGCCAGCGTTTGCAACAGTTACAGCAAGAGCAATCGCGCCTTGTCATGCCAGACCAAACAGCCTTGATGCAGAAGCAACGCGACAATCAGCAGGCTCTTGCAGATATTGCTGCGCTGGAGCTTGCTGTGACTGATTTGCGTGCCCAGGAACAGCAGCAGGCCGAACAAATCAAACAACTCCAGCAGCAACAGCAGGCCGCAGAACGAGCCTTGGCACAGATTGAAGCGCAAATTGCATCACTGCAAAAAATACAACAAGCTCTGGGGCATGAATCTGGTCTGGATAGCTGGTTGGAACGTCATGGCATGGCCAAGTCGCCGCGCCTGTGGCAGACGATCAGCGTGGCATCAGGCTGGGAAACCGCTCTGGAAGCCGTGCTGGGGACGAGACTGAATGCATTGATAATGACAGAAAATAAAGCATTAACGCCTGCACAACGCCCGCCGTCGGCCTTGGTGATCTGCAACCCGACAGACGC
>JADGRN010000048.1 GCA_017880825.1 Methylophilaceae bacterium
GCACCATGCAGCAGCGTGGTACCCAATACCACGGCGACAAAATTGCCCATGCTGCCCAACAGGGCGGCATCCTGCGTAGCAACAAGCTTGATCAGCAGCGCCATGATGCCCAGCGGGGCCAGATGCATGATCCAGCCGACGATGCGCAAAGTCAGCTCGAGCAATTCCTGCAACAACACCAACAAGTTGCGATAACGTTCACCGCCGATGACCAGCGCAATGCCAATGAACAGTGCGAATACCACCACCGCCAGCACGTTGCCTTGTGCCAATGCGGCTACCGGATTGACAAACAGGCCCTGCAAAAACTGCGCAAAAAACTCCGGCAAGCTGAGTTGCTTGGCCTGGAAACTGTGCATGGCCTGCTCGAACATGGCTATATGCATTCCGGTACCGGGGTGAAACAGGTTGGCGGCAGACAGGCCGAGCACAATCGCCAACGCCATCGAGAACACGAAAAAACCCAGCGTTGCCATCCACACCCGGTGTATCTGCTTATGTGCCTGCAGGTTGGCGACGCCGACCGCGATGGAGGTGAACACCAGCGGAATCAGCACCATTTTGAGCAGGTCAATGAATACGCCCCCCATCAAACCACTGGCGTACAAACCGGCTTTAACCGGCTCGCTATCCGAGCCTAGCATGTGGAAATAAAGCCCGATGGCTACGCCCAAAAACGCGCCTGAAACAATCTGCGTATTCAGGCTAGACCATTTCATGCAGGCTTGACCTTGGCTTTAGCCGCTTTCCTGGGGGCGGCGGCTTTTATTGTTCTCGTGGATTTTTTTGGCTTGAGCGTTTTTCCCGGCACAGCTATTTGTTCCACAATTTTTTCCGTCACGGCAGCTTTTTCTGAAGATGCAGCTTTCTGAAAAACTGCGGCAAAAAAGCCATCGGTTTGATGCAGATGCGGCAATAGCTTGAGATATTTTCCGGTATCCAGCGCAATTTGCTGCTGCGCCAAAATTTCAGCGGCATTCACCAGAGTAAAGTCCGTGTGTGCGGCCAAAAACGCTTCCGCAATCGCTTCGTTTTCTTCCTGCAACAGGCTGCAGGTGGCGTAGATTAGCCGTCCACCAGCTTTGACCAGTTTTGCGGCTCGCGCCAGAATGGCAGTCTGCTTGGCGCTTAGCTCGATGATATCCTGCGGCGTTTGGCGCCATTTCAGGTCCGGGTTGCGGCGCAAGGTGCCGAGCCCGCTGCATGGCGCATCCACCAACACCCGATCAAATTTGCCATTGAGGCGCTTGAGCTTTGGATCCTGCTCACTGCTAATCAACTGGCTATGCAGATTGGATAAGCCGGAACGCTTGAGCCGCTGGCCGAGGTTGAACAGGCGTTTATCGGAAACATCGAACGCGTAAATGCGCCCGCTGTTGCGCATCAGTGCTCCCAGCGCCAGGCTTTTACCACCGGCGCCGGCGCAGAAATCCGCCACCATTTCGCCACGGCGCGGCGCTACCAGATGGGCCAGCAACTGGCTGCCTTCATCCTGCACTTCGATTTTGCCGTCAGTAAATAATGGATGGCGGCTAATCGTCATTTTTTGCGCCATGCGTATGCCTGACGGCGAATACGGGGTTGCTACCACTGCATTTTCACTGGCAAGCTTTTCCTTGGTCAATTGGGCAATGACCTCCTCGCGTGTCGCTTTGATCGTATTCACCCGTAAATCCAGTGAGGCTGGCAAATGCATGCTGCGCGCGATGATCAGGGCCTCCGCCTCGCCATATTGGGCGGCCAGGGTCTCCCACAGCCACTCCGGCAAATCTGCCTGCATGGCTAATGGCATGGCATCGGTCGATTTGGCCTTGATTGCCTGCGCCCACTCTTTTTGCTGTTTACTCAGCACTTCATCCAGATCACGCAGGCTCATGCCTTGTATGCGCAGCAGCCAGGCAAGCAACAATTTTCTGGGGTCTTCGCCATCCGCCAAATACGTCAGGAAACTTCTGCGGCGCAAAACAGCGTAGACCGATTCCGCGACAAAAGCGCGATCCCTGGTGCCCAATTCACGATTCTGGCGGAAGAACCAGCCCAGTTTTGCATCGGCCGGGCCGCTTCCTGCCAGCACATCGGCCAGAGCCATTGCGGCGAGACGCAACAGGTTGGGGTTGATGATGCTCATTGCGGAATATTGCCAGTGGCGATGTCGCTGGTGATACGCGTTGCTGTTTGTTCAATCACGCTGCCGTCCTTTTCTGTAAATCGTATTTTAACCGGGATATGCCGGTAATCCATGGCCAGCCAGAGATCGATTTTCCTGTCGTTATCAGCATTGGTTTTGGCGATGTGGATAGTGCGCAGCATGCCCAGCTTGGTTTTTAGGGTTTCTTCACCCTCAAAACTGTAAACATGGTGGCCCAGTTTTTTGCCGTCGGTGACCGCAAGTTGCATTTGCTCCAGCGGCGGTACAAACATGAACTGGTACATAAAACTGAGGAAATCCTGGGTGCCTTCCGCGATATCCTCCGCATGAATTTTTTTACCCGCCTCCATGGTCAGTGTTCCTGCTGCCCAATCAAAAGTCGCGCGCCGTGATTTGTCCTTGTTTTTGCCATATTGATAGATGTAAGTTGACGGCTTGAGGCCGCGCTCCGTAACCACGCCTTCACTCACTTGCGTCAACGTGCTGAGTGCAAAGGCAGCCAGGCCCTTGGCTTCGGCCACGCTTTTCAATTGATAGCTGCCGTCCGGCTTGAACTGGTAACTGATGTGCGTTTCAATATATTCGCTATCAAAATCGGTTTCGACCGAGACCGGTGATTTCGCCACAGCTACCTCTTCATCCTGCGTGACAGGCTCGTCTGCTGTGATTTGCTGCTGGTCGTCAGTTTGTGGTGCTGGCTGCTGCGCTGGAATATCTGCACTGGGTTGCGCTGGCGCCGCCTCCACGGGTGCCGGATTGGCTGCAGCTTCGGTCGGAGGCGGTGATGGCAAAGGCGCCGGTGGTTTCTTCGCGACTGGTTTTGCAGGTTTGGCAGGCACGTGGGCAACTGGTGGCACGACGCGGGGCGCCGCTATTTTTGTTGGGGATACCAACACCACATTGACCGTGCTGTAAGAGGAGTCCAAACCAGCCCACAGATCAGGGAACCGGATAGCCAGGCCACTCACCACCAGCCCATGCAACAAAACAGAAAGTGCCAGCGCCAAGCCTAAACGCCAATAAACCGGGTTTTTCCACCTACTCAACATGCAGGCTGGTCAGCGTCTGTTCGATCTTGCCACCGCTGTCATCACGCGAGCTCAAGCGCACCGGGATATGCTGGCTCTCATTACCCAGCCACATTTCCCGTTCATCGCCTGAGGGATCGGTATCCACCAAATGCAAGGTCTTGAATTTGCCTGCGCCAATCTCCAGCGGCAAGCCGCGATCAGCCACTTTGTAACGATACGTCTTCAGTCTTTTACCCGTGGTCACGGGCAATACCAGTTCGTCACCGGCTGGCTGGACAAACATGAACTGATAAGCCAGGCTGGTTATATCCTGGGTGCCTTTTTCCAGCGGCGCAGTGGTGACAGCACCCTTGACCTTCATGCTGAGAGTTTTGGTCGCCCAGTTAAAATCTGCCACTATCGTCTTTTTCGCATTGTCGCCCTGGTGCTGCTCGAAATGTTTAGGCTTCAAGCCCTCGCCAGTCACCTCACCCTCGCTCAGCAGTCTGCGCTGGCCAAACAAGGCATAAGCACCCAAACCTTCGGTGATGCTCTCAATGCGATATTTGCCGTTTTCCTGACGGAAAGTTTCGGTCACCGTAGCAAACGGCTGACCGTTTCTGGTGGCTTCATACACTGCGGTCAGTTGCTTTGGTGCAGCATTGGCCAGTGTTGCAACAAAACACAGCAGTAGCGGAATAATTCTTAACATTTAGTGCCTCCTGGATATTTGGCCCAGAGGTTCAGCCAGACTGGAAACCAACGTTCCATAGGTTGTGCCGGTTGGCAAGGACTTACATAAGCTAAACTACGATGGTTGGTGCCTCGCCGTTTTGCTGACGGCGGATATGGCCGATGGTCCACACCTGTTCGCCTTCACCAGCCAGTAATTCTGTGGCTCTGGCAGCATCTTGTGCAGCAACAATCACCGCCATGCCAATGCCGCAATTGAAGGTACGGAACATTTCCTCATCTGTCACGTTGCCCTGCGCCTGTAGCCAAGTGAATAGCGCCGGCATTTGCCAGCTGCCTTTTTTAATTTCAGCGGTCAGGCCTTGCGGCAATACACGCGGAATGTTCTCGGTCAGCCCGCCCCCGGTAATATGCGCCAACCCTTTGACTGACAGGACTTGCATTAGTTTGAGCAACGGTTTCACATAAATGCGCGTCGGCGCCATTACCACGTCGCGCAACGGTTTGCCGCCAAACAATCCATCAGCATCGCTATCCATGGAGATGCCGGAACGCTCAATCAATTTGCGGATCAACGAATAACCATTGGAATGCGCACCGCTAGAGGCGAGGCCCAGTACGATGTCGCCTGCGCTAATGCTGCTGCCGTTGATGATGGCTTCTTTTTCCACCGCGCCCACGGCAAATCCCGCCAAATCGTATTCACCTGCCAGATACATGCCCGGCATTTCGGCGGTTTCACCCCCTACCAGCGCGCATCCGGCCTGCTCGCAACCTTCAGCAATGCCTTTGATGACCTGTGCCGCCGTGCCGACATCCAGCTTGCCGCAGGCAAAATAATCAAGGAAAAACAGCGGTTCCGCGCCCTGCACCAGAATGTCGTTGACGCTCATAGCGACCAGATCGATACCCACGGTGTCATGCTTGTTGAGCTGAAAAGCCAGCTTAAGCTTGGTGCCCACGCCATCGGTACCGGACACCAATACCGGATGCTTGAATTTCTTTGGCACCTCGAATAAAGAACCGAATCCACCGATACCGCCCATGACTTCGGGCCGCATGGTTCTTTTGGCGTATGGCTTGATCTGCTCGACCAGCGCGTCACCCGCTTCGATATCGACACCGGCATCGCGATAACTCATTGAGGATTTTGTCGAATCGCCGTTCGAATGCTTAGAATTCAAGTCGAGTTCTCGCTTTCCACTATAAAATACATAAAAATTACTGAATTGAAGGCATAATTTTACCCGATATGGTCACCAAACGAGAAAACGTCTTACCCGATTACCGCTGGATATTGCTGGCGTTTGGTTTTTTGCTGCTGGTTTACCTGCTCAGGCCCATACTCGCGCCGTTTTTGATTGCCGCCATTCTGGCTTACATTTGCAGCCCATTGGTCGATAGGCTGGGCAATCTCAAGCTGGGCAGGTTGGCTGTGGGGCGCTCTGTGGGCAGCATCATCGTCATGCTGATGCTGATCGGCATCGTCATCTTGCTATTGCTGATTGTTGTGCCTCTGGTTCAAAAGGAACTACTGCTGGTCATCGAAAGACTGCCTGCATATCTTGCCGCAATGCGCAGTCGCCTGGACCCTTGGCTGCTAAATCATTTTGATGTCACGCTGGCGATAGATCCGGCACAAATTCAGGAAATCATCAGCAAAAACTGGAAAACTGCCGGTAATTTTGCCGGGCAGTTCCTGCTTAGCGTCAGCAACCATGGCCTGGCCCTGATCGGTTGGGTAGTCAGTTTGCTACTGGTGCCGGTGGTGCTTTTTTACCTGTTGCGCGACTGGCATATCCTGGTTGCCAAGGTCGCCGAGATTTTGCCGCGTCGCTGGTATGCGAAGACCACCACTATCGCGCAGGAAATCGACCGTGTGCTGGCAGAATTTTTGCGCGGCCAGCTATCGGTGATGGTGCTGATGAGTATTTTCTACTCAACAGGCTTATGGTTGGCGGGGCTTGAATTGGCCTTGCCGATAGGCCTGATTTCCGGGCTGCTGGGCTTTGTGCCCTATCTGGGAATCAGCACCGGTATCGTGCTGGCCTTGCTGGCCTCGGCGCTGCAATTCACCAGCCTTGGCCAGATTATTCCGGTACTGGTGGTTTTTGGCCTGGGTCAGGGACTGGAAGGCATGCTGCTCACTCCCTGGCTGGTCGGCGATCGCATCGGCCTGCACCCTGTAGCTGTGATTTTTGCCTTGCTGGCAGGCGGGCAGTTGTTTGGCTTTAGCGGGATACTGCTGGCGCTGCCCGTCAGTGCCGCGATTGCCGTTGGTTTGCGCCACGCCAAGCACAGCTATCTCGCCAGCGACTTTTGGAACCGCTGATTAGGTCCACCATGAACCGCGTTGCTGTCAAGAATGAGATGATCGCCAGACGCACGACGCAGGTCGTAGTTATTCTACGAAGCCAAGGAGTGCAACGCCGCGAGCTCTCATTCTTGACGCAACCCTTTGGGACAGCGACTTTGCGGGACTTAATCAGAGGTTCCTTAAACAAGTGAAACAGTTATTGCTCGATATCCAGCCGACGGCTGTGCCGACGCTCGATAATTATGTTGCAGGCGGCAATGCGGAAGCGCTGCATAGCCTGCAACTGGCCGCCAGCGGAAACACCGATGCGCGTTTCATTTATCTGTGGGGGGCAAGCGGCAGCGGCAAGACTCATCTGCTGCAAGCCTGCGCCGAACTGGCGCGTCAGCACAATCTGGCTCTGGTCACGGCAGACGATGTGCATGCACTGTCGGAACAACAGCAGATTGCATTGTTCAACACCTACAACCAGTTGCGCGACGCAAGCGGTGTGCTGATTGCCAGCGGCATTGCAGCGCCCGGCCAGATGGGTTTGCGCGATGATTTAGCCACGCGACTGGCGTGGGGCTTGGTGTATCAGCTGCATCCGCTGTCAGACGAGGAAAAAGCCCAGGCGCTGAAAACCCATGCGGTGGAGCGCGGCATCAGATTGCCGGATGAAGTGGTGGACTATTGTTTGCACCATCTGCGGCGCGACCTGCCCACGCTGATAGCCACGCTGGATGCGCTGGATGAATGGTCGCTCACGGAAAAAAAACCGGTGACCGTGCCCATGCTGCGAAAATTGCTGCAATTCCCATTGAATTTAGGGTGAATCATGGCCGTACTCATTGAAGGCATTTCCGTTGTCATTCGTGCCGAGCCTTTGCTGCGGCTTTTTCCCGGCGGCTGGGATGCATTCCAGGCGTTCGTGCCCACGCTGAACCTGTGCGCGGACAATGAGCTGATCCGGGTCGGCTTCAGGTCGAACAAGGATGTAGTGCCCTTTGTCGCACAACTGCAAACCGTGGGATTGCAGCATTTGCGCGACGGCGTGGCGATTGACATGGCGGTGGTTGACCAGACGCGCGGCATCAGTGTGCCCTGCAACTGGCTTGAATACGGCCACGCGGAAATCGACGACAAGGGCACGCGCATTGCCGTGTGCAGCCTGGTTGGCAGCAAGGTGGAAGGGGTGTTCACGCCGCCCGACTGGAAATTCAAGGGTTCGCTGAGTGCGATGTTTGGCGTTGATCCGAAACAACCGGCATCCAAAAATAGTCGTTCCAATTAAATCTCGCGCCCACTGAATCAGATGAAAAAAAATGTTAAGACTGACTGAAATAAAGCTCCCGCTCGACCATGCACCAGACGAAATAAAAGCCGCCATCCTCAAAAAGCTCGGGATTACTGCCGAAGACCTCATCAGCTTCAACATATTCCGGCGCGCCGTGGATGCACGCAAGCCGCGCGCCATCCTGTTCATCTACACCATCGATCTGGAAGTCAACAACGAAGCCAGGCTGCTGGCGAAATTCAGCAAGGACGCTCACGTCAATCCATCGCCCGATACCAGCTATCACTTCGTAGCAAAAGCACCGGCAAATACGGTTAAAAGACCGGTCATTATTGGCTTGGGGCCTGCCGGCCTATTCGTGGCTTTGATACTTGCCCAGTCGGGCTTCAAGCCTCTGGTGCTGGAACGCGGCAAAGCGGTGCGCGAACGTGCTAAAGATACTTTTGGCCTTTGGCGCAAAAGCATACTCAACCCCGAATCGAACGTGCAATTCGGCGAAGGCGGTGCCGGTACTTTCTCGGACGGCAAGCTCTACAGCCAGATCAAAGACCCCAAGCATTACGGCCGCAAAGTGCTGCACGAATTCGTCAAAGCCGGTGCGCCGGAAGAAATCCTCTACGTCAGCAAACCGCATATCGGGACCTTCAGATTAGTGGGCATGGTCGAGAAGATGCGCGAATCCATCCTGGCGCTGGGCGGCGAGATCCGCTTCCAGAGCCGCGTGGATGACATCGAGATTGGCCATAAAAATGGTCAGGGCCAAGTGCTAGGCGTGGTGCTGGCCAGCGGTGAGCGCATTACCACCAGCCATCTGGTTTTAGCCGTGGGCCACAGCGCGCGCGACACCTTCGAGATGATCCACAAGCGCGGCATCTACATCGAAGCCAAGCCTTTCTCCATCGGTTTCCGTATCGAGCATCCACAATCGCTGATAGACCGTGCCCGTTACGGCCCAAACGCCGAAAACCCATTGCTCGGCGCTGCCGATTACAAGCTGGTGCATCACGCCAGCAATGGTCGTTCGGTCTACAGTTTCTGCATGTGCCCGGGCGGCACCGTGGTCGCGGCGGCATCCGAACCCGGGCGCGTGGTCACCAACGGCATGAGCCAGTATTCACGCAACGAACGCAACGCCAATGCCGGCATCGTGGTCGGCATTTCACCGGAACAGGATTACCCTGGCGACCCGCTGGCCGGCATGGAATTCCAACGCAAATGGGAAGCGCGCGCGTTTGAACTCGGCGGCCGCAACTACAAGGCCCCCGGCCAGTTGATAGGCGACTTTCTCGCCGGTAAACCCTCGACCGAATTTGGCGACGTGCTGCCCTCCTACGCCCCCGGCGTGCATTTGACCGACCTCAGCACCGCGCTGCCAGAATTTGCCATCACCGCCATACGCGAAGCGCTACTGGCCTTCGGTAAACAGATCAAAGGCTTTGACTTGCCCGATGGCGTGCTGACGGGCGTGGAAACGCGCACCTCTTCGCCGATACGCATCAAACGCAACGATGAGGATATGCAAAGCATCAATACCAGAGGCTTGTACCCGACCGGCGAAGGGGCAGTCTATGCAGGAGGGATTTTGTCTGCGGCGATAGATGGCATCAAGGTTGCAGAAGCAGTGGCTTT
>JADGRN010000049.1 GCA_017880825.1 Methylophilaceae bacterium
CTTAACTTACACACCATCCGCGAGAATATACAGATTATGCCCAACCGTCGAAACATGAAGCGCAACTTAACACTCGCGGTAGCTTGCGCAATCCTGAGTCTATGTGCCAGTCCACTGCTGCACGCGGAACCTACACCTCCCAGGAAAAATGCACCGCAAACCGGCCTTAGCAGCGATTTCGTCTATAAGTATCTGGTAGGTGAAGTGGCCGGGCAGCGTGGCAACCCCGCGCTGGCCGCCAATCTTTTTCTGGATCTGGCAAAATCCAGCCGCGACCCGCGTATGGCAGAACGTGCTGCCAAGGCTGCCTTATATGGCAACCAGCCCAGACTTGCGATTCAGGCCACGAGCCTATGGGTAGAATTAGACCCGTCCTCGGTTGAAGCCCAGCAAGCCATCACGCAAATGCTGGTGGCTATTGGCCAATTGTCAGAGACCATGCCGTATTTGCAGAAATTGCTGACTCCCGAAGCAACGCGCGCCAATGGATTCCTCTACCTGAATTCCTTGCTGGAGAGGCAGGAGGATAAAAATGCAGCGCTCAAACTGGTGCAGGATCTGGCCAAGCCTTATCCCAATCTGGCAGAAGCCCATTTCACCGTAGCCCACTTTGCCTGGGCTGCAGGCAAAACTGACCTGGCGACCAGCGAACTCGCTACCGCAGAAAAACTGCATCCGGGCTGGGAACCCGCAGCACAGATGCAAGGGCAAATATTGTTTGCACAATCGCCGACAGCCACAGTAACTTTTTACCGCAAATTTCTCACCCAGTATCCTAAAGCCAATGACGTACGTTTGGCACTGGCCAGACTGCTGGTGAATGAAAGACGCTTTGAAGAAGCCCGTGCCGAATTTGTCAAATTGGTGCAAATCGCACCGAACAATCCTGAAATTATGGTGGTAGTCGGTCTGTTGTCATTCCAGGCGAATGACTACACCCAAGCGGAAAATTATTTCCAGCTAGCGCTAAAGCAAGGCTTCAAAGACCAGGAGCAGGTGTACCTCTACCTTGGCCAAGTGGCAGAAAAGCAGAAGCATGATGATCAGGCATTGAGTTGGTACAACAAGGTCGAGCAGGGCGAGCGCTATCTCGACGCCAAGCTGAGCATCGCCAATTTGACGTCGCGCACCAAGGGCATAGATGCTGCCATCAAGATGCTGGATGAGCTGCCGGATTTGAATACGGAGCAACAGGTGCTGGTGCTGCAGGCAGAAGCCAATCTTCTGGTGCAGGTTAAAAAGTATGAAGAGGCCTATAACCTGCTCGACAAGGCAATGAATACCCTGCCGAATACGCCCGAGCTGGTTTATGACCATGCCATGGCGGCAGAACGGCTGCAGCGTCTGGATGTCATGGAAAAAGAGCTGCGCAGACTGATCCAGATCAAGCCCGACTTCGCGCAAGCCTACAATGCACTGGGCTATTCATTGGCCGACCACAACATGCGTCTGGACGAAGCGCGCGGCCTGATTGAAAAAGCGCTGACGCTGAGCCCCAATGACTACTTCATCCTTGATAGCATGGGCTGGGTGCAGTATCGGCTGGGCAAGCTGGATAAAGCTGCCGACTACCTGCGCCGCGCTTACACCGCGCAGACCGACCCTGAAATTGCCGCACATCTGGGTGAGGTGCTATGGCAACAAGGCAAGCACGATGAAGCCGTAAAAACCTGGGAAGAAGCGTTGCGCGAGCATCCGGACAACGAATCCCTGCTGAACATCACTAAAAAATTCAAGCCTTGAGGGCTCTGAATAATTCCGTAATATTGTCGGTTTTACCCCGCTGGCCAATGGCAATTGCAGCTTTGCTGCTAGCGGGCTGTGCTACGCTAGGGCAGCAGCCACAAGCCACGCTAGCGCCAGAGCTCTATCAGCAGCACCTTGCCAGCCTGGCAACCATACAGGGTTTCTCCATAGACGGGCGCATCGGTGTACAAACCGATGGTAAAGGCTTCTCCGGCAGTACGCACTGGCAACATAGCGTACAGGGCGATCAAATCGCCCTGTTTTCGCCACTCGGCAGCCAAGTCGCCAGCATTACGACCACCCCAGAAGGCGTCACCCTAACCAACAGCGACGGTAAGGCCTATCACGCTCAAGACGCTGCCAGCCTCACGCAACAAAACCTGGGCTGGAGCCTGCCGATGAAGGGTCTGCCAGACTGGGTGCTAGGCCGCCCCACCAATAGCGTGGTCGAACTCACACAATGGGATGACGCGGGGAATCTGGTCAGGCTCAAGCAGGACGGCTGGGATATCGAATATACGCAATACATCGCAGTAAAAGGCTACCTGTTGCCGGGCAAGGTCACCTTGCGCAGCCTTAAAGCAAATCTCAAGCTCATCATCGAGCAATGGCATATGACGGACGAAAGCGCCGTGCTGCATGAAGTAAAATAAACATCTAAAAAAAGAAGCGCAGTAAAATAGGCAGGCCGGTTAATGAGCGCCAGATTAATGAACACACCATAATGCAAGAATTCCAAGCCTTTCCAGCGCCAGCCAAAGTTAACCTGTTTTTGCATATCACCGGTCGCCGCGATGATGGCTACCATTTGCTGCAAACCGTGTTCCGTCTGCTGGATTACCATGACACCATCCGGCTACGCCCGCGCGCTGACGGCGTCATAAACCGCATGCAGACCATTGACGGCGTGTCCGAACAGCAGGACTTATGCTTGCGTGCAGCGCATCTGCTACAGCAACACAGCGGTTGCCGTATGGGAGTTGATATTGCCCTGGACAAGCGCATCCCCATGGGCGGCGGCCTTGGTGGCGGCAGCTCGGACGCTGCCACGGTACTGCTGGCACTGAACAGGCTGTGGGATCTGCATCTCACCCGCGCGCAACTGCTGGAGTTGGGGCTGAAGCTGGGTGCTGACGTACCCATTTTCATTTTTGGTAAAAATGCCTGGGCTGAAGGTGTGGGTGAAGAGTTGCAAGCTATTGTGCTGAATCCCGCCTATTATGTGGTGCTGACGCCGCCGGTTCACGTTTCTACCGCACAAGTTTTTGCCAGTAAGGAATTGACAAGAAACACGATTCCCACGACAATGGCGGCCTTTTCGAGAGGCTTGTTTGGTAACGACCTCGAACCCGTGGTTTGCCGAGAATACCCTGCTGTCGCGTCCTGCCTGGAATGGCTTAATCAATTCTCGCAGGCCCATATGAGTGGTTCCGGCGCATCGGTGTTCGCAGAGTTTGAGGATCAAGCTCAAGCGGAGTTAGTACTTGCCAGGAAACCGCAACATATCAGAGGTTTCGTCGCGCGCGGGCTGGATCAACACCCGCTGTACAATTTTGCAGACTGAAAACAATTGGGGAGTCGCCAAGCTGGTTAAGGCACCGGATTTTGATTCCGGCATGCGAAGGTTCGAATCCTTCCTCCCCAGCCAGAATTTTGATGCAGCGCGTGTAATTTCACACGCTTTTATTTTTTAAGCTTTTTACCTAACAAAATAGGAATCCCGACTGTGGCCAATGGCGACATGATGGTATTTACCGGCAATGCGAATCACAAGCTAGCCGAAGAAGTCGTAAGCCATCTCGGCATCGGACTGGGACGAGCGACTGTCGGCCGCTTCAGCGATGGCGAAGTAATGATCGAGCTGCTGGAAAACGTGCGTGGCAGGGATGTGTTCGTACTGCAGTCAACCTGCAATCCGACCAATGACAGCCTGATGGAAGTGATGGTGATGGTGGATGCCCTGCGCCGCTCTTCCGCCAGCCGTATCACCGCCGCCATCCCGTATTTCGGTTATTCGCGCCAGGATCGCCGCCCACGCTCGGCGCGCGTTGCCATTACCGCCAAGGTGGTTGCCAACATGCTCACCAGCGTAGGCGTTAATCGCCTGCTGACCATGGATTTGCACTCGGACCAGATTCAGGGCTTTTTTGATATTCCGGTAGATAACATCTACGCCACACCGATTTTGCTCAGCGATGTCTGGAAGCACAATTACCCCAATCTGGTGGTGGTATCGCCCGACGTCGGCGGTGTAGTGCGCGCACGGGCGGTGGCCAAGCAACTGAATGCCGATCTGGCAATCATCGACAAACGCCGCCCCAAGACTAATGTGGCCAAGGTAATGAACATTATCGGCGACGTAGCCGGCCGCTCCTGCGCCATCATGGATGACATGGTAGATACCGCCAACACGCTGTGCGAAGCCGCTGCCGCGCTGAAACAGGAAGGCGCCGAGAAGGTGGTCGCTTACTGTACGCATCCGGTGCTGTCCGGCGCAGCCGTTGAGCGCATCACTAATTCCAAGCTGGACGAGCTGGTAGTGACCAACACCGTCCCCCTGCGTCCAGATGCTATTGCATGCAGCAAGATTCGCCAATTAAGCGCGGCAAATCTGCTGGCAGAAACCATACGGCGTATCAGCCGTGAAGATTCAGTCAGCTCGTTGTTTATGGATTAAGCAGTAAAAGTTTCGACTGATGCACCGCTGGTGTGTTAGTTACAACCGTATTATCTGGTCGCGGATAATACTTAACGAGGAGTAGTAAAAATGCAAATTGAAATTTTAGCCACCAAGCGCGAAGGCAAAGGTACGGGTGCGAGCCGCCGTCTACGTCGCGCTGGTAAAGTGCCGGGTGTCGTTTACGGTGCCAGCAAGGATGCGGTCAATGTAGAGCTTGACCACAAGTCCCTGTTCCTGCAATTCCGCCATGAAGCGTTCCACGCATCGATCCTGGTGCTGGATCTGGAAGGCAAGAAAGAACAGGTGCTGTTGCGTGATTACCAAATGCATCCGGTACGCAACACCATTCAGCACATCGATTTCCAGCGCGTCAGTGCTACCGAGAAGATTCACGTCAAGGTGCCATTCCACTTTATTAACGCCGATATTGCTCCGGGCGTTAAAACTGGCGGCGGTATCGTAGCGCACATCCTGACTGAAGCCGATGTAAGCTGCCTGCCCAAGGATCTGCCGGAGTTCCTCGAAGTCGATCTGGCTAATCTGGAGGTTGGCGATTCCGTGCACTTGTCCGAAGTCAAACTGCCTGACGGCGTTGAATTCCTGCAACTGGTGCATGGCACTGATTCAGCCATTGTCTCCATTGCCAAGCCACGCGGCGCCATCATCGAAGAAGAAGCAGCAGCCACTGAAGCTGCAGCAGCAGCTGAAGCAGCAGCCACTGAAGCTGCAGCAGCAACAGTACCTGCTGCAGAGTAAGTCAGCAGCACGTAATGAAGCTTAACGCGCGTTCCGGGAAGCCGGGACGCGCGTATTCATTTAAGGCCTTAGTCCATATAATTAACATCCTATGAATGGCATCAAGCTAATTGTTGGTCTAGGCAACCCCGGCGCAGAATACGAAGCCACGCGGCACAATGCCGGCTATTGGTGGATGGACCAGATATGCGCGGAGACTTCCAGCAAGCTGGCGGTTGAGGCTAAATTTTTAGGTCTTGCCGGTCGGCTTAAAGCGGCAGGCCATGAGGCCTGGCTGCTGAAGCCCACGACGTTCATGAATGCCAGCGGCCGCTCGGTGGCGGCGCTTGCACGGTTTTACAAAATCCCGCCAGAAGCCATACTGGTGGTGCACGACGAGCTCGATTTAGCGCCCGGCATGGTCAAGATGAAACTGGGCGGCGGGCACGGCGGCCACAATGGCCTGAAAGATATTGCCGCACAATTGGGCAGCAAGGATTTCTGGCGCTTGCGTTTGGGCATCGGCCACCCAGGCGCCGGTTTGCCTAACAAAGGCGATGCGGTGATTAATTATGTGCTGCACCCGCCGCTGCGCGATGAGGCCAGCCTGATAGAGCAGGCTATAGATGAGAGCACTACGCTGCTGCCCCTGCTGCTGGAAGGCAGGTTTGAAGATGCGATGCTCAAGCTGCACACCAAGATAAAGCCTGATTCATGAGCACATTCAGAAATTCAGAATTTTGGGATACAGCGTACCTGCAAGGGGCATGTCCGTCAAAGCGGCCGCTAAATCAGCTCGGTTTGACGCCAAAGACGCAGCCAACACAGTGATCGTTTTAAAGAAGAATGGAATATTATGAAGTGCGGAATTGTAGGCCTCCCCAATGTCGGTAAATCCACCCTGTTCAACGCCATTACCTGTGCGGGGATTGCGGCGGAGAACTACCCCTTTTGCACCATCGAGCCCAATATCGGCATCGTCGAAGTGCCCGACCCACGGCTGCAGCCGCTGATCGACATCGTTCATCCGCAAAAAATACAACCGGCGATTGTTGAGTTTGTGGATATCGCCGGGCTGGTCGCAGGCGCTTCCAAGGGTGAAGGCCTGGGCAACAAGTTTCTCGCCAACATTCGTGAGACCGACGCTATCGCCCATGTGGTGCGCTGTTTTGATGATAGCAACGTAGTGCACGTCGCCGGCAAAATCGATCCGCTGGCCGATGTAGAAACCATCAATACCGAGCTCGCGCTGGCCGACATGGAAACCGTCGACAAGACCATCGCCCGCGAACAGAAAAAAGCCAAGTCCGGCGACAAGGAAGCGATTGCGCTTTGTGCCGTGCTGGATAAAGTGCAGAAGTGCCTGGACCAAGGCCAGCCGGTGCGCACGCTGGGGCTGGACGCTGATGAGCTGGCCATCATCAAGCCTTTGTGCCTGCTCACCGTCAAGCCCGTGATGTATCTGGCCAACGTCGATGAAACCGGCTTTGAAAATAACCCGCTGCTGTCCAAAATCGAAGAGCTGGGCCGCAAGGAACACGCCCCGGTAGTCGCCATCTGCGCCAAGATCGAAGCCGAAATCGCCGACCTCGAAGACGAAGACAAAGGCTTATTCCTGAACGAGCTAGGCCTGCAAGAGCCGGGGCTGAATCGCGTGATTCGCGCCGCCTATGACCTGCTCGGCCTGCAAACCTACTTCACCGCCGGCGTCAAGGAAGTACGCGCCTGGACCGTCAGGAAAGGCGCAACCGCGCCACAGGCGGCAGGCGTCATCCATACTGATTTTGAGCGTGGTTTTATCCGTGCCGAAGTCATCGCCTACAAGGATTTTGTCGCTCACAAGGGCGAACAAGGCTCAAAAGAAGCTGGAAAGATGCGCCTGGAAGGAAAAACTTACACTGTCCAGGATGGCGACGTGATGCATTTCTTATTTAACGTATAAACCGCTTCCCGCATTGTTTTTAGCGCTAGTTGATTTTGACAATGCCCCGCCAAAACAATAGAATGGCGGGCTTGTTTAGATGCACCGATTCCCCCGGTGATGTAGCTCAGCTGGTTAGAGCGATGGATTCATAATCCATAGGTCGAGGGTTCAAGTCCCCCTATCACCACCAAAAAAGACGGCCTCCAGAAATGGAGGTCGTTTTCATTTGCACAACGTCAATACACCGCATCGTGATCGCCCACATCGACAGGAATAATTTCTGTTTCCACAATCAATAGCTCTAATGTAATTCGATAAGAAAGATTGATTGAAACTGAGTGCAGGCCAGCAAGCCGCCCCGATAGCGCATGTAAGCGCAACGAGGGATGAAATGGATTGGCAACCAACAGTTGCAGCGTTTTTAGGTATTGGTTCCGCAATTCCGGATGGCGCTTAAGCAGGCGCGCCGCCTTATGCGCATAGCGATCAGTAATAACCAGCGTATAGCTCATGCCAACTTGTCAAGCCGTGCCAGATGCTCCTCTGGTGATTCCTTCACAAAACGCCCGTTATCCAGGTCGGCGCGCGTTTGTGCCAGCGCCGCTTCCAGCTCGCACTCGCGCAGATACTGGTAGTGTTCCATACCCATCACCACATAGCGGTCAGCGCCGCGCACTGAGACAATCGCCTCTTGCTGGTTGGTAAGTGAGGCCTCAATGGCTGCCACACCCTTGGTTTTTAAATCGTTAGCGGTAATCGTTCCCATATTTTTCGTCTCGCAATCATATTTTAATCACATTATAAACCATACGATTAAGCGTGCGATATATTTATTCTGCGATCAGGTATAAATGAAAACTTATATGATTAATCAATACAGGTCCCTTTAGTTTGTTCCATTCCCAAACCAAGCTATATGCTAAAAAATTGACAACCTGATTCTAAAGGTTAGGATGATGTCACTGACATTCAGTTAAAGTCTAAGGAAAAAGATGAGCCAAATTACTGCACGATTACCGGATGAACTGGTCGCCTTGCTGGATAATGCGGCTGTAGAGCTGCACCGAACCCCCGCTGAAGTAGTCAGGCAAGCGATTGAATATTTTCTGGAAGATTTTCAAGACATCAGTCTGGCGATCCAGACGTTACGTGAGCCAGCCGACCCAGTATTGGAGTGGGAACAAGCAAAACGCAACTTGCTCAATTAGCATGGCTTACTCAATCAGCATCAAGGCCAGCACGGCCTAGTTGATATCTAATCCATAGGTCGAGGGTTCAAGTCCCCTACCCCACCAATAAAAAGCCGCCTCAAAAATGAGGCGGCTTTTTTACTTTTTCGATGCTGACCATTTTAGTTCCATTAATAAAATGCATGCATTATTTGTGTTTTTTATAAATATGCTTGCATATTATTGGTGGCGATGGCAGAATGCAAGCATCGACCATAAGGAGATGCAAGCATGAACGATAACTCTGATAAAAAATCTAGCGGGAAAGCAAAAGGCGGATTAGCACGAGCTGAGGCTCTTTCTGCGGACCAGCGAAAAGAAATTGCGCGAAAGGCTGCATCAACTAGATGGTCAGGAGTAATCCCTAAGGCCACCTACGAAGGCACTCTAAATATTGGTGGCACTGAGATACCTTGCGCAGTACTGGAGCAAGGAGACAAAGTAGTTCGTGTAATCGTGCAACGAGAAGTTGTTGGGCTTTTAACCGGAAACAAAAAGGGAAACTTGGATAGATACCTACAAGCACAAAACTTACAGCCATATGTGCCTGAGAAATTTAGAGACAAGTCCTTGGACCAGGCAGCAATTGTCCTTGAAATGAATAAGATAGGTGCATTGTGCTGCCTGAATTTTATCTATTCCGCAAATCCTGACAAGGGCATCAATGACAAAATCAAAACTGTGATAATCATCGTTATGCAGTTCCAGCGAACAAACATGATCCTTATCAATATCTGTCG